>CAYTZI010000062.1:0-12029 GCA_964442335.1 uncultured Dehalococcoidaceae bacterium
CCGTCGAGTCTGGCGTGCTGGACTCCCCGTGGAGTCCCAACATTAACGTTAAGGACAATGTGCTGGGCGTCCGGGACGCCCGCGGCGCCTGCCGCTACCTCGAGTTCGGCAATCTGCCCATCCCTAAATACGTTAAGGAGTTCCACCGCAGAAAAATCGCCGAGAGAGAGGCTCTGGAAGGGAAAAAGGCGGACTACCATACCGCCGTCAGGGACCTCTGGGGCCTCAGCAAGGGTAAAATAGTGGGTTTGCCGCCCTTTGATAAATAACCAAGATACAAGATACAATAACCAAATTAAATTAGAAAAACAAAATAAACGTTGAATATCAAAATATATTTGGTGTTTGTATCTTGGTTATTGTAATTTGATTAGTCGGTTTTGCAATGGGAGGATACTATGAATCGTACGCCAACCGTTATCACCGGCACCGTGGGCATGGACGCGCACGTAATCGGCACCAAAGTCCTCTCCCGCGCCCTGCGCGACGCCGGCTTTAATGTCGTCGAGCTGGGCATGCAGGTCTCCCCCGAGGAGTTTATCAGCGTGGCGCAGGAGACCAGCGCGGACGCCATCCTGATGTCCTCGCTCTACGGCATGGCCGAACTGGATTTGAAGGACTTTAACGAGAAGCGGCTTGAGGCGGGACTCGGCGACGTACTTCTGTATATCGGCGGCAACCTGGTCATCGGCCGCTCCGACCCCGCCGAGGTGGAGCAGAAGTTCAAGGCACTCGGGTTCGACCGGGTGTATCCCCCTGAGACCGATACCGAGGTGGGCATCGCCGACCTCAAGCAGGATCTAGAAGCTAAAGGAAAGATGTAGTTAAGTGTCATTGCGAGCCATCCGCCGCAGGCGGAGGCGCGGCAATCTCCGTCATCGGATCAGGCGTATCCATGGGATTGCCACGGGCTTCGCCCTCGCAATGACAGGCGTATGCATATGAGTGATATCCGTCTCCTCATAGATTTCGGCTCCACCTATACCAAGGTCGTCGCCGTCGACCTCTCCACCGTCGAGGTGGTCGCTTCCGCCCGCGTTCCCTCCACGGTGGATACGGATATCACTTTGGGACTTGAGGAAGCTTTCAAACAAATTTCTTCCCAGGCTCGCATCACCGACCTTGAAAAGAGGGAAGCGCTCGCCTGCTCGTCCGCCGCCGGCGGTCTGCGCATGGTCTGCACCGGCTTTGTCCCGGAGCTTACCTCCAAAGCCGCTAATCTCGCCGCGCTGGGGGCGGGCGCAAAAGTGGTCGGCGGCTATTCTTACAAGCTGACCGAACCTGAAGTAAAGGAAATCGAGGCTCTCTCTCCTGATATCCTCCTCCTCGCCGGCGGCACGGACGGCGGGGATGAGAAGGTCATTATCCACAACGCCCGTCTATTTTCCGCCGCCGGCCCCTCCATAAAAAACATCATCGTCGCCGGCAATAAGGCGACCCACGACGAGATCAGGGCTATCTTTAAAGACAGCCCCAAAAACGTTATCTATACCGGCAATGTTATGCCGGAAATCGGCGTGCTGGACGTCGCCCCGTGCAATAAAGAGATACGCGCCCTCTTTATGAAGAACATCATCGAGGCCAAGGGCATCGCCAGGGCAAGGTCTATCATTAAAGATATCATTATGCCCACCCCCTCCGCCGTCCTCGAGGCCGCCAGGCTTATCGCCGCCGATTTCGGGGAGCTGGTGGTTATCGACCCCGGCGGGGCGACCACGGACGTCCACTCTATCGCCAAGGGGGCCCCCGCCCGACCGGATATCCTCATGGCGGGCCTGCCGGAACCTTACGAGAAGCGTACCGTGGAGGGGGACCTCGGCCTTAAGTATAATCTGGACCGGCTCCTGGAGCTCGTCGGCGACAGGGAAACGCCTCCCGGATTTGTTTCTTTCGTCGAGCGTTTGCGTGAAGGCGCCCTGCCCCGCACGGAAGCCGACTTCACCTGCCACCGTTTCCTTTCGCGACTGATGGTAGAGGTAGCCACGGACCGCCACGCCGGCAGGATAGAGGTCGTCTATAGCCCCGCCGGCGAGAGGCTCGTTCAGCACGGCAAGGACCTGACGGGCGTCAGGAGCGTTATCGGCACGGGCGGCCCCGTTATCTTTTCGGACAGCCCCCGTGAAATCCTCGAGGGCGCGTTATTCCGCGAGGAAAGACCTTTCGTCCTCAAGCCCCGCTCCCCCCGCTTTTACCTAGATTCTCAGTATATCCTTTACGCGGTCGGCCTGCTCGCCCAGTCCGAACCGGAAAAAGCCCTGTCCCTCGCCAAAAAGTGCCTGAAACAAATATGATGTTCTGTCATTCCCGCAGAAGCCGGAATCCAGCTTTTTTTTTGTCATTCCCGCGGAAGCGGGAATCCAGAGGTGGAGAGAGGATACTAAAAACCAAAAACCAGTAACTAGAAACTGTAAACTGTCAACTGTATACTGTAAACTATAAACTGCCATGCTGAACCATCTCCGCGCTCTGGACCTTACCGACGACAGGGGGTTTCTCTGCGGAAAAATCCTCGCCGACCTCGGCGTGAACGTTATCAAAGTCGAAAAACCCGGGGGCGATGTCTCACGTAATATCGGACCGTTCTGGGGCGGCGCTCCCGACCCCGAGAAGAGCCTCTACTGGTTCGCCTATAACTCCAACAAAAAGGGCATTACCCTGGATATCGAAAAGCCTGAAGGCCGGGAGATATTTAAAAAGTTAGTGGTTACTGCCGACTTCGTTCTGGAGTCGTTCGCGCACGGTTATCTGGACAAACTGGATATGGGCTATAACTATTTCCATAAAATCCACCAGAAGCTCATCTGGGCTTCTATCACCCCGTTCGGCTCCGAGGGCCCCTACCGCGACCTCAAGGACGCGGATATCATTGTTATGGGCTTGAGCGGCACGCTCTATCAGACCGGCGAGGCGGACGGCCCTCCCGTGCATATCAGCGTGCCCCAGGCCTGCCTCCACGCGGGGGCGGACGCCGCCGTGGGCTGTATGGTGGCCTATTATCACCGGGAAAAGACCGGACTCGGTCAGCGCGTGGACGTCTCGATGCAGCAGTCCGCCGCCTGGTTCCAGGCCAACGCCATACCTACCTATGAGCTCAACGGCAGCATCCTCAAGCGCGCCGGGGCTTTCCGCGCCGGCATGTCCACACAGGTGGCGCAGCGGCAGGTCTGGCGCTGCAAGGACGGCTATGTGTTCTTTAACGTCATCGGCGGGCGCACCGGCGCCAAGACCCTCAGCGCCCTCGTGGCATGGATGGACGAGGAAAAACTGGCTACCGACTTCCTCCTTCATCTCGACTGGGATAGTTTCGACATGTTTACCATAACGCAGGAGGTCATGGACAAAATATCGGGTCCCGTCGGCGATTTCTTTCTGCGCCATACGCGCAAAGAGCTTTTACAGGGCGCCGTGCCCCGCGGCGTATCAATAGGTCCGTTGTCCAGTATGCAGGACCTGCTGGACGACGAATGCCTTAACGCCCGAGATTACTGGACTAGCATAGAGCACCCGGAGCTTGGTGTAAACATTACCTACCCGAAAGAATATATACATTCGTCTTTAGTGGACTTTTCCACCCGCTCCCGCGCTCCTCTCCCCGGCGAGCATAATGATGAGGTTTACAAAGAACTGGGATTAACCGAGAAAGATATTATCAACCTGAAAGCGGAAGGAGTGATTTAACATAAAGTCATTGCGAGCGCAGCGAGGCAATCCGTCTGTCCCCTTTTAGTAAAGGGGGACAAAAGGGGGTTTTGGTTCTCCCTCTCCCTTAAGGGGAGAGGGCAGGAGTGAGGGTAAAACCTCACCCCCCTTAGTTCCCCCTCTCCGTCGACGGAGAGGGGGTTAGAGGGAGAGGTCTAAAAGGAGACAGTATTGGACAATCTTAACCGTGAGGGCGTCTTCTCCGGACTCAAAATACTGGCTTTCGCTTGGGCGGTCGTTGGCCCCCTGACCATGAAGTTTTTCGCCGACCACGGCGCTACCGTTATCCGCGTCGAGACCAGCCTCCGCCCCTGCACAATGCGCTCCTCCGCCCCTTATAAGGATAACAGGCCGGGCCTGAACCGGGGCGGATATTTCACCTACTATAACGCCAATATCCTCAGCTTGACCCTCAATATGAACCACCCCGAAGCCGCCGGCATCGCCCGCAAACTCGTGGGCTGGTGCGATGTCTTCTTCGAAAACTATACCCCCGGTGTTATCGAAAAGTGGGGCCTCGACTATGAAAATTTGAAAAAGATAAAGCCGGATATCATCATGCTGCGCCAGAGCGGCTACGGCTCCTGGGGGCCCTATAAGAACCTGCCGGCTTTCGGGATGGTGCTGACACCCATCGCGGGCTTCCCCAACTTTATCGGCTGGCCCGGTAAAGAGCCCCTGCCGGTGGGCGTTTCGGCGTACACGGACTGCATTTCGCCGCGCTTCGCCGTCGCCGCCACCATCGCCGCCCTCGACCACCGCGACAGGACCGGCGAGGGCCAGCTTCTGGACCTCTCCCAGTTCGAGACGGCTATTTCTTTCATTTTACCCGGCCTGCTGGCGTACGAGGCCACCGGCAGAGAGCCCAAGAGAATCGGTAACTCCTCCCCGCATGCCGCCCCGCACGGCGTTTATCGGTGTAAAGGTAACGACCGGTGGTGCGCTATCGCCGTATCTACCGATGAAGAATGGGAGGCCTTTTGCCGGGAAACAGGACGGCCTGAGCTCGTTACTGACCCCCGCTTCAGGGCTCTGGAAGATAGAAAGAACAACGAGGATGAGCTGAATCGAATCGTCGAAGAATGGACTGTAAACCGGACCCCGGAAGACGTGATGTCCCGCCTACAGTCCGCCGGCGTTCCTGCGGGCGTAGTCTCCGATACCGCCGATGTCCTGAAGGACCCTCAGTTGAACCGGCGTAATATCTTCTGGCCCATGCGCCACGCCGAGATGGGCGATTTCACCCACCTCGGCCAGAGCTTCCAGCTTTCCGAGACGCCCGCCCGGCCCTATTCCCCCGCTCCCCTCCTCGGCGAGCACACCGAGCAGATTTGTACGGAAATGCTCGGCATGCCCGACGAGGAATTCGTACAATTAGTGCAAGAAGGGGTCTTTGAATAGAAAAATACAGTTGCTTTGTGAAAAATCATCCTCTCCCTTTCGTAAAGGGAGAGTTAGAGAGGGATTTAGTAAGCAGGAAGGGGTCTTTGAATAGAGTATAATAGTGTCATTGCGAACCATCCTGCCGGAGGCGGGAGGCAAAGCAATCTCACTTACAGGCCTGGGGGATTGCCGCGTCGTCCGCCCGAGGCGGACTCCTCGCAATGACGGAGGAAAACAGGAGGTAAGCCATGCTTAAGTTTAAAAAAGCCGGGGACTTCAAAGACGTTATCTACGAACGCAGCGGGTACGTCGCCCGCATCACGCTGAACGACCCCGATACCATGAACACCGGCGTTAAGGACTTCTGGAAAGCTTTAGCCGTCGTCGAGGAGGCGGACGATATCAAAGTCCTCATCATCAAGGGGGCCGGGCGGGCTCTAGCCGCCGGTGCCCCGTTGCATGAGGTCGGCTTCGTCTACGGCTGGAAGGAGCCCAAGCCCGGCGAAAAAGCCCCCCGCACCCCTATCCGCCACCGCATCAAGTTCGACCGTAAGCTGTTTTACGAGTGCGCCATGAAGCTGCTCTTTTTCCCCAAGATAACCATCGTGCAGGCGCACGGTTTCCTGCTCGGGGCGTCCATGGACATGTATATGCTGTGCGACTTCATCGTCGGGGCGGAGGACTGTAAGTTCGGGGAAATCGAGGTGCGTCTGGGCATGCCCAATCTGACCATCACCCCGATTATGATTCTGCGCTGCGGGCTGACCAACGCTCTGGACCTCTGCCTGACGGGGCGTATGCTGGACGGCAAGGAGGCCGCCCGCATCGGCCTGATCAACCGCGCCGTTCCCGCCGACAAGCTGGAGGAGGAGGTCAACCGTTACGCCGAGGGTTTCGCCAGGTTCCCGTTCGACGGCATAGCTATGGGCAAGGCCTCCAAGCAGGTAGTCTACGATATCATGGGCATCACCAGCGGCCTGACCAACCACTTTATGATGCACACGATGGGTACGAATATCCACTTCGAGGAGGATGAGTTCAATTTCTTTAAAGCGCGACGGGACATGGGCGTCCGCAAGGCAATCCACGCCCGCAACAAGCTCTTCGAGCAGCTGGATAAATAAAAAACATGGACGCTGCCTTTTCTTTAGCTAAAAACCTTGTCGACGTTAAGTATACCGACCTGCCGCCGGAAATCGTCGAGCATACCAAAAAGCAGGTGCTCGATATCCTGGGGGTTGCCCTCGGCGGCTCCGCCTGCCCCGGCATCAAAGAGCTGGCGGACATCGTTGCGGACTGGGCCGGAAAACCGGAAAGCACGGTATGGTGCTTCGGCAAAAAGGTGCCCGCCCCGAACGCCGCCCAGGTGAACGCCTCCATGGGCCATGCCTTGGACTACGATGATACCGGCGACGGCCCCACCCATCCCTCGGTCGTTATCGTCCCCGCCGCTTTGGCTGTGGCGGAGCGGCAGGGCGATGTGAACGGCAGGGAGTTCATCACCGCCGTCGCTCTCGGCGTCGATATGATGGGCAGGCTGGGCCGGGCCTTCCGGTCGGGGAAAAAGACGGAATCGGTGGCGGGTCATCCGGGCGCCGGCTGGCACCTGACCGCTCTATACGGCTATCTGGCTTCGGCGGGCGTCGCCGCCAGGCTGCTCGGACTGGATAAAGAAGGCGCGCAGAACGCCATCGGCATCGCCTACCACCAGTGCGCCGGCAACGGCCAGTGCGTTACCGAGGGCGCCCTTACCAAGCGCATGGGCCCCGGCTTTGCCGCCCGCGGCGGCATCGTTTCGGCTTTGATGGCCCGGAAGGGCATCACCGGAGCTAAAGAGTCGCTTGAGGGCGAGGTCGGTCTCTTCAATCTCTATCATAAAGGGGAGTACGACCCGCAGCCCCTAACCGCCGGTCTGGGCAAGTCATGGACCAACCTGAGCGCGGCGATGAAGCCCTACCCGTGCTGTAAGGGCACGCATGCTTACGTGGACGTGGCCCTGGAAATGTATAACAAATACCGGTTCAACCCGGAAGACATCGAGGAAATCACCGTCTACGGCGAGGACGACAAATACTTTCTTTTGCACCCGCTGGGAAAGCGCTGCCGGCCCGGGTCTGCCGTCGATTCCCAGTTTTCCATCCCCTGGGCGGTGGCGGTCGTTTTCGCCCGCGGCCGCGCCGCCATCGCCGATTTCACCACGGAAGCTATCGTCAGCGAGGATATTCTTAGTGTCTCAACCAAAGTCCGCTTTGCCGTGGATAAGAACGTCGGCGAGAGAAAAGGCCTCATCCCCGCTAAAATCGCCGTTACGTTAAAGAACGGCAGCACTTTCGTCGGGCAGGCGGACGTTCCCGGCGAGGGCCCCGCTCTTCCTCCCCCCTTCGCCGATTACGAAAGGAAGTTCAGGGACTGCGCTTCTAACGCCGTCAGGCCGCGTACTGAAAAGCGGATCGATAGTATCGTTTCCCTCGTTAAGCAGCTTGAAAAATTACCCGACGTTCGTGAGCTGATTGAGCCTCTGGGCTGATAGCAAAATACGCCCGCTGTCATTCCGGCGGAGGCCGGAATCCAGTGATGGGTAGGGAGGTGCTTATGACATACCCTCTGGAAGGCATCAAAGTGCTGGATTTCTCTATAGCCGTGGCCGCGCCCTTCGGCGCCGTGATGCTCGCCGACATGGGCGCCGAGGTGGTTAAAGTTGAGCGCGTCCAGGGCGAGGCGCAGCGCCTGGGCCTGCCCGCCGGTATGGACGACGTGCTGGATACGGACACCACGGGCGCTGCGGACAGAGCCGACTGGATGGCTTTCAACCGCGGCAAGAAAGACCTGGCGGTTGACGTAAGGACACCGAAGGGACTCGAAATCGTTTTGAAGCTGGCTAAGGAGTCGGACGTTGTTTTACAGAGCTTCCGGCCAGGCGTGGCGGAAAGACTGGGCATCGGTTATGACGCTATCTCGAAAATCAACCCGAAAGTAATCTACTGCTCGTTCTACGGCTACGGCGAAACGGGCCCCGTATCCCACCGCGCCGGCGGCGATATGTGGAGCCAGGCGATGTCCGGCCTCGTCAGTGTTATGGGCTACCCCGGCGGCGCTCCCCAGATGCTGCCCTTCCCCGCCTGCGACCACGTCGGGGGGATTCTGGTGGCCTATGCCGTCATGACCGCCCTGTTCGTTAGAGAGAGAACCGGCGTAGGGCAGGCTTTAACGGTGAACAATCTCGACGCAGCGCTGTACTTGCAGTTCTCCGGTTTCGCCGAGTACCTGTCCGGCGGTAGGATGCCGTATAAAGAGGGGAGGAGCTACCAGCCGCCGCCCTTCGGCCCCTTCCACGCCAGGGACGGGGATGTTTTGACCATCTTCGGCACCGACCCCATGTGGCCGGACTTCTGCAAGGTGGTGGGGGTGGAAAATCTCGCGAACGACCCGCGCTTCGCTACCGATGACGCCCGTTGGGAGCACCGCGAGGAAATCGGCAGGCTACTCGACGAGGCTTTCAGTAAGAAAACGCGCGCCGAGTGGGCGCAGCTCTTCCGCGACGCCAGGATGCGGTGCGACCCCTGTCTTACTTATGAGGAGGCCTGCGCCCATCCGCAGCTTGCCGTTAACGATATCATCTATAGCGTCAAACATCCCGCCCGCGGCGAGCTGAAGATGCTCGGGCTGCCCGTCAAGCTGAAAAAGACGCCGGGAAAACCTCAGGGCCCTTCGCCTCTGCTGGGACAGCACACCGAAGAAATATTGCTTGGACTCGGTTACAAACCCGAAGAAATAATTGAGATGGAGAAGCAGGGGATAATTAAAATTTACAGAAAACAATAGTACTCTGCCGTTGCGAGCGCGTAGCCCGAAGCAATCCCCGTCTTAATTGTACCTATCTCCCTTTGTCCCCCTTCCCTTGAAAGGGAAGGGGGAAGAAAAGAAAAGAGGGGCTTCGCCCCTCTTAAACTCCCTGACAGCTACAGCTAATAACTAATCGCGGGCTTCCAGCACTATCCTCGCGTCCGCCGCCACCGCCCCGTCTTTATACGCGAACACCGGGTTAAGGTCTATCTCCTTTATCTCCGGCGTTTTATCCGCAAAGCCGGATACTTTCAGTAAAATATCCTCTAAGGCGGCGACGTCCGCCGGCTCCTGACCGCGGTAGCCCTTGAGCAGGGTGTACGCCTTTATCTCTTTTATCATCTCCGCGGCGTCCCGCTTCGTAATGGGTACAATCCGGAAGGAAACGTCCTTAAACACCTCCACGAATATCCCCCCGAGCCCGAACATTATTACCGGCCCGAACTGTGCGTCTTTAAAGACTCCCACGATGACCTCTGTCCCGGGCGGCGCCTGGCTCTGCACCGCCGCCCCGTCGATTTTCGCTTTCGGGAAGCTGGCTTTGGCCGCCGTCATTATCTCGCCGTAGGCTTTTTCTACCTCGCTCTTGTTCTTCAACCCCACTTTCACCCCGCCCGCGTCGGTCTTATGGACGATGTCCCGCGAGGCTATCTTGAGCACCACGGGGAACCCTATCTCCGCGGCGATTTCCCCCGCCTGTTTCCGGCTCGTCGCCAGCCTGGTCTCGACCACCGGCACGCCGATAGCTTTAAAGACCTGCTTGGCTTCTATTTCCGTCAGGAGCGTCCTGCCCTCTTTAATGGCGTCAGCTATAATCCGGTTTTTCACTGTTAACCTCTCAAATATTCCCGGCCTGCTGCTGCGGCCAGAGCTCCTGCGCCACGTCGTCCAGCCCGAGCTCCAGCAGCTTTTCTCGGCTCGGCCGGGCGGTCACCCTGTCCCAGTCCATCGCGCCGAGGTTCCAGTACACCTGCGCTTCGAGGTCGGCGGTGACCCCCGCCAGCGGTCCCTCCGTTTGCGGCGGCCTGCCGATTATTCTCCCGTGCACCGGCCGGTCGACGGGATTATCGCCCTCCCGTAGGGTAAAAACGTGCCTCATCGTGCCGATGCGCTCGCCACACTTCAGTATTTCTTTCAGGGGCCGCTCCCACCCGGTCACGGCCGCGAGAAAATCCGCGGCGTACTGCGCGCCGTTGACCATGGTGTTGACGTGCAGGCAGAGCCCGGCGGCGTTTATCACCAGCCAGCCGTAGTTGCTCGGCCCGAAGCCGGCGGTATGGCGGCCGGGGGTGGCGTCCATTTGAAATCTGGCGGCGGTGGGCATGCCGGCGAACCCCGGGAAATCGAACCTGGGGTCGTGCAGCCCGAGCTCCTGTCCTCCTATATGCACCGCGTATTCCTCCGCCCCTTTCCCGATTCTCTCCGCGGCCTTCTTTACGCCGTCGGCCAGCGCCTCCCCGATGTCTTCGCGCCTGGCGATTTTTTCCGTGATGGCTACCATGGCGCGGTGGTCCCCCCACTTCAGGTCGATGCCGCCCGTGTCCTTTTTCGATATAATGCCGTGCGCGTAGCACTCCATGGCAAAGGCGACGGTCGTTCCGGTGGAGATGGTATCCAGTCCGTATTGGTTGCAGATGTGGTTGGCCATGGTGATTGCCTCGGCGTTGGTGTTGAGGCACATCGCCCCGAACGCCCCGGCGGTCTCGTATTCCGGCCTCTTGGTGCCAGCGGGATATTTATATTCCCCCGCCCCCTCTTTCAGTCGACCGTGACAGGCCACGGGGCAACGCCAGCACCCGTTGCGGGTCGTTACTTTATCGTTTAGATTTTCTTTGCTGAGCCCGGTGACGTCCGGCAGCTCGATAACACCCACCCCTCCCCAGTTCTTTACCGGCGTGTCCCCGCTGTGGGCGGAATTATCGGTATGGGAGCAGGTGCCGAAGTTATGCAGCCCGTTACGCGCGGGGCTTTTCATGATTATGGCCAGGTATTCTTTTCTTATTTTATCAACGGCTTCGGGGTTGCCCAGCGGCACTTTCCCTTCGCCCCGCACCGCCACCGCCTTGAGCTTTTTCGACCCCATTACCGCCCCCAGCCCTGAGCGTCCCGCCGCCGAGCCCTTGTGGGTGATAATCGCCGCGATGAGAGATTGTTTTTCGCCGGCCGGCCCTATGGCTATCACTCTGGTGTCTTTGCCGAGCTCTTCTTTTATGATATCGTCGGTCTCCAGGGCGCCCTTTCCCCAGAGATGGGCAGCGTCCCGCAGCTCGGCCCGGCCGTTGTCTATAAACAGATATACCGGCTTGGGCGATATACCGGTGAAAAAGACGCCGTCGCAGCCGGCAAACTTCAAATAAGGCCCGAACTCGCCCCCGCAGTTGGCGTCACCCCACCCACCTGTCAGCGGCGATTTCGCCACGACCGCGTAGCGGCAGCCCAGGGGAGTCGGGGTGCCGGTAAGAGGGCCGGTCATGATTCCCAGCGTGTTCTCCGGCCCCAGCGCGTCGACCCCTCCCTTCTGTCCGTCATACAGGACTCTCGCGCCCACGCCGTATCCCCCGATGAAGTCCCGGTACAGTCTTTCATCGGGCGTCTCTTCTTTTACCCGCCCCGTGGAAAGGTCCACGAACAGGAGCTTCCCCATGTAGCCTCTGCCCATTCCGGCTCCTTTCATTACGGTTTTCGGCTGCTGTCCGCAGGGTTCAAAGTAATATTAGCATATAAGAGGCAGCCTGTGAAAATCGGGAGACACCCCTCAGCGCGAGGGGGCTCTAAAGTGGCTGGCGAGCCAGGATTCGAACCTGAGCTAAAGGATCCAAAGTCCTCTGTGCTACCACTACACCACTCGCCAGTATTGACTCGTAAAATTATATCATTTAAACGGCGCTCAGACAACGATATGAAAAAGGGGGGCTATTTGCTTTCGGTTGTCGGTGTCAACCTCACCCCTTTCTCCCCTCTCCAGCCAGAGGTATTAGTGACCATCCGCAGATATTGATGGCTGGAGAGGGGAGTCAAGAAGAGAGGGGGCAAAGCCCCCTCTCAAATTCTTTCCCCCTCTTGAACAGGGGAAAAAGCGGTTATCCTCGATGTAGTTGTTCGAG
>CAYTZI010000063.1:0-12014 GCA_964442335.1 uncultured Dehalococcoidaceae bacterium
ATTATATTTAAATCAGATAATTGCTTCTCACAGGTGTGGTGTAAAACCACCCCATATAATTGAAGCTCTTTCTGTAATTCAAATGCATATATTAAGGGTTTACCAAAATAGTAACTATTGTCTGTATCGGCGGTCATTTTACCAAAAGCTATAGCACCTTTCATGGGAATACCTTTTCTGATTGCCATATATAGAATCAGATTTACATAGTTAAACATAAAAAGTGCTGAAATATCAGATTCATCACTTGAAAAAAGAATAAAAGAATCAGAAAAAGTCACAGGCAATACAGCGGAAGGAAAAGAAATAATATCATTTTTCCCGGGTGACCTTTTCATTCTCTTTATTAGTCCGTGTTGCATAGAATTTTCAATATGTTGAATTGCTGGACGTAATAATTCTAACATTTTTTTTATATCTTCATGTTTTTTTCTGAAAACCATATCTTTAAAACCCATTATATCTAAAAAAGCTACAAATCTATTGCATGTTGGATTCCAATCAATTTTTGTTGATGTCATGTTATTTACCTCTTCCTCTATAGCTGTCATATTATATTACGCATTATTGCCCTGAACAAACATATTAACAAGGGAGTAGCCTGCGAAGAGGGGCGCCAGCCCCTCTTTCTAATACTTCCCCCTCTCCAGCCAAGCTGTCCTTTGGCGTGCAATAAGAACAGGCTGGAGAGGGGGTAAGGGGGTGAGGTTGAACTCTTTTCACAAATCTAGTAAAGTCAATCTGTGAGTAAAGCCCAGGACAGGGTCGTCTTCGTCTGCCAGGAGTGCGGCAAAGAGAGCCTCAAGTGGCTCGGCCGGTGCCCGGACTGCCAGCAGTGGAACACCTTCGTGGAGATGACCGTCAGGGCGGAACCAGCGCTGGCAAGACCAACAGCCCCATTCTTACCACCCCAACAGCTATCCGAGGTAGAAATAGACACCGCCGAGCGCAGGCCCCTGCCCATCGACGAGTTCAACCGCGTGCTGGGGGGAGGCATAGTGGCGGGGTCCCTAACGCTTATCTCCGGCGACCCCGGCATCGGCAAATCTACACTCTTACTACAGGCGGCGGCGTCTATAGCCGGTGAGAGCAGTCGCGTGGTCTACGTCACCGGCGAGGAAACGACCCACCAGATAAAGATAAGGGCCGAGCGGCTGGGGCTGGGCGGGGAGGGCCTTTACGTTATGGCGGAGACCGACCTCCAGAGGGTGCTCGAGCAGGCGGAGCAGTCAGGGCCGGGCCTGGTGGTGGTCGACTCCATCCAGACGGTCTACGCCCCCGGCATGGAATCAGCCGCGGGCAGCGTGGCGCAGGTGCGCGAGTGCACCATGAGGCTGATGCAGTTCGCCAAGACCAGCGGCGTGCCAGTCTTTATCTCGGGGCATGTCACCAAAGACGGAACGATAGCCGGGCCCCGCGTACTAGAACACATCGTCGACGTCGTCCTCTACCTAGAAGGGGAGCAGTTCAGCGCCTACCGGCTGCTGCGGTGCGTCAAGAACCGCTTCGGCTCGACGAACGAGGTCGGCGTTTTCGAGATGAAAGAGCGGGGCATGGTCGAGGTGGAAAACCCGTCGCTGGCTTTCCTCTCGCAGCGCGGGGTGGAAACGGTGGGGTCGGCGGTCGTCCCCGTGATAGAAGGCAGCCGGCCGCTGCTCGTGGAGATACAGGCGCTGACAACGATGAACGCGTTCGGGCAGCCCCGGCGGACGGCCAACGGGGTGGACTTCAACCGGCTCCTGATGGTAGCGGCGGTGCTGACCCGGCGGGTGGGGCTCAAGCTCGCGGCGCAGGACATACTCGTGAACGTGACGGGCGGGCTAAAAGTGGGCGAGCCGGCGGCAGACCTGGGGATGGCGCTGGCGATAGCTTCCAGCTGCCGTGACGCCGAGGTAATGGCGCAGACGGCGGCGGTGGGGGAGGTGGGGCTCAGCGGCGAGCTCCGGGCGGTGAACCAGATGGACCGCCGCCTCGCGGAAGCCGCGCGGCTGGGATTTAAAAGGTGCATCGTGCCGAAGACGGGCGTGAGGATAAACCCGCCGAAGGACATGGAGATAATAGCGGTGGGGACACTAAGGGAGGCGGTGAGCAGAGGGTTGAGGGGGGAGGGGAAAAGGGTAAGAAGCTGATGGCGCGAGGGCGGTCAGGGTGGGAAAAGATAAAAAGGAATAAAAGAGAATGTGGTGAGGCGGGGGAGGACAAGAAATGCCGGATGAAAGACGCACCTATGCGGTAGCCATGACCTTCAACGAGAAAATAGATAAAGTGTTCAGCCGACTGCGTGAAGACTATCAGGAATATATAAACCACACCATAGTACCACACCTGACGCTGGTATATCCCTTCGCGCCGGTGTTCAGCCTGTTCAGGGTAATCGAGCAGCTGGATAAAGTGGCCAGAAGAACGAAGCCTTTCGATATCACTCTAAATAAGATAGAGTTCTTCGAGACCGGCAATAACGTCGCTTACGCCGCCGTACAGCACCGGCGGACGGTGAAAAAACTGCACACGGACATTATAAAGTCGCTGGACGGACTGATTAAAGAATGGAATACCGACGGCCGGTTCAACCTTGAGAAATTCGTACCGCACGTGACCATCGGGGTAAATATACCGGCGGCGGTATTCCCGGACATCAAGAAAAGGCTATCTAAATACAGATTTCACTACGCAGACCACATTACCGAGTTCAGTCTTTTTTCCGAGGAAAACGGCAGCTGGAAGATAAACAGGGTTTTTCAACTCTCAGGAAATAAACGTGAACGATAAAAAACAAAAGACGGCGGCCATCATCGCGGCGGGGGGAGACAGCCAGAGAATGGGCGGCATCGACAAGATGTTCGCGCCCATCGACGGGAGGCCCGTTCTGGCGAGGGTAATAGATACGTTTCAGTCGTGCAAACGCATCGACCAAATAGTAGTCGTGATGGGCTCGAAAAACATCGAGGAGTGCCGCCGGCTGGTAATGCTGGAGGAGTGGTCCAAAGTCACCGACATCTGCCTCGGGGGAAAGCAGCGGCAGGACTCGGTGGCGGAGGGGCTCAAGCGACTCAAATACGCCGAGTGGGTGGTCATTCACGACGGCGCGCGGCCGCTCGTGACGATAGACTTAATCGAGAAGGGGCTGGAGGCGGCCAGGGAGACCGGGGCCGCCGTAGCGGCACTCCCCGTAAACGACACCATAAAAGTCGCCGGGGCGGACGATACCGTGCGCCAGACGCTCCCACGTCAAAATCTGAGGGTGGTACAGACCCCGCAGGTCTTCCGTATCGATGTCATCCAGAACACATACCGGCACGTCTTCGGGGACGTCACCGACGACGCCTCGCTGGTGGAGAAAGCCGGCTACAAAGTTAAGCTCTATCCCGGCTCTTATGATAATATAAAGATAACCACCCCCGCCGACATCGCGGTGGCGGAGGCGCTGTTCAAGGCTTATGAGCGGTAAAGAGCGCATTGGCATAGGGTACGACGCGCACCCCCTGGTACCGGGGAGGAAACTGGTGCTGGGGGGAGTCGAGATCCCCTTTAGCAGGGGACTGGAAGGCTGGAGCGACGCCGACGTCCTCACCCACGCGGTCATGGACGCCCTGCTGGGGGCGGCGGCGCTGGGGGACATCGGGCAGCACTTTACGCCCGGCGAGGTGGAGTTCAAAGGGGTATCCAGCCTGTCCCTGCTCGATAAAGTGGTGGGGAAGCTGGAGGAGAGGGGATATAAAGCGGTCAATATCGACGCCACGGTGATATGCGAAAAGCCGCGCCTGAGGGAGTACATCGACGACATGCGGCATAACCTGTGCCACGCGCTGGGTATAGAGATGGAGAGCGTGAGCGTCAAAGCCTCGACGAACAACGGGGTGGGGGATATAGGGAGGGGCGAAGGGATAGCGGCGATAGCAGTGGCGATGATAGAGAGTTAGCCTCAGGGGTGTTTAAGAGGGGCGAAGCCCCTCTTCCCAATAACTCCCCCTCTCCTTTGAAGGAGAGAGGGATACAGGGTGTGAGGTAGAGGCCTCCCGACAGGCTCAGGGCAGGCGGATTGCTTCGCCTCCGCCCGAGGCGGATTAACTCGCAATGACAGTAGAAAAGGGACCTGACATGAAAATCACCGATACTTTGACCGGTAAAAAAGACGAATTCAAGCCCATCGGCGACGTGGTGACGATGTACGTCTGCGGCATCAACCCATATAGCGACTCACATATCGGGCATGCCATGAGCTACATCATCTTCGACGTCATCAGGCGCTATCTGGAGTTACGCGGCTATAAAGTAAAGCACGTCGAAAACATCACGGACGTCGAAGACAACATCATTAACCACGCCAACCGGCTCGGCATCAGCGTTCAAGAACTCACCGAGAAGTACACCGCGCGGCACTTCGAGGACATGGATGCGCTCAACAACCTGCGACCCCACGAGACCCCCAAAGCCACCGAGACCATCCCCGAAATCATCGCCATGGTGCAGGGGCTGATTGACAAAGGCTACGGGTACGCGGTCGGCGGGAACGTCTACTTCCGCGTCGGAAAAGCAGCCGACTACGGCAAGCTCTCCAGGCGCACCCTCGAGCAGATGATGGCCGGGGCGAGGGTCGAGGCGTCCGAGGCCAAAGAAGACCCCATGGACTTCGTTCTCTGGAAAGAGTCGAAGCCGGGCGAGCCTTCCTGGGACAGTCCCTGGGGAAAAGGTCGGCCGGGGTGGCACATCGAGTGCTCCGCCATGTCCGTCAAATTCCTCGGGGAGCAGATAGACATCCACGGCGGCGGCCAGGACCTCGTTTTCCCCCACCACGAAAACGAAATCGCCCAGTCAGAAAGCTTCACCAGCAAAAAGCCGTTCGTGAAATACTGGATGCACAACGGACTGCTCCGCATGGGCGAAGACAAGATGAGCAAGAGCCTGGGCAACCTGATAACGATACGGGAAGCGCTCAAGAAGTACAGCGCCGACGCCATACGGATATTCATCCTGAGTTCGTACTACCGCAGCCCGCTGACCTATACCGAGGAAGCGCTGGAGGCGGCGGAGCGGGGCGCGGAAAGGCTGCGTCAGGCGGCGAAGGACGGCGAAGGCGCCGGTGAAGCGAGCATCAACATTGAGGAATACCGGCAGAGGTTCATCGAGGGAATGGACGACGATTTCAATACCGCCCAGGCCCTAGCCGCGCTCTTCGACCTGGCGCGGGAGATAAATAAAGCCAGGGATACGGGGCAAAACGCGCAGCCGGCCCGCGAAACGCTGCGGGAGCTGGGCGGGGTGCTGGGGCTGACCTTTAAAGCGCCGGAAGAGACGGCGCCGGAAACAATCGAATATCGCGGAGAGACCATTTCAACTCAGGTACTCATTAACAAACGCACCAGTCTGAGGAAAGATAAAAAATGGCAGGAAGCCGACGAAATAAGAAATGAACTTGCCTCGCACGGTATCATTCTGGAAGACAAGCCTGACGGGACAGTAATAATAAGGCTAGCCAGACGGTAGTGGAAAGGGAAGACGTATCGTCAGCTCAACCAATGCAAATAAAAGTAAAGTCCGGGCATGTTGAAAAGTAAAGCTGTCCTGTTATAAAATATAGCCACAACTGAATATTGCACTGGGGGAGCTGGAAAGGCTGAGAGTCCGCCTTAGGCGGACAGACCCTTTGAACCTGAACTCGGTAATGCGAGCGTAGGGAAGTGACAGAGAGACCGGAGGCCGTTCCTTTTCAGCCTCTGGTTTTTTATTAAATTTGAGGAGGAGCAGCCATGAACGAGATGCCGGAAATCGGCAAAATATCCCCGGAGCTTTTCAACGAGCTTATTTTCCCCAGGCTCGGTGCTAAGAGCGATAAGGTAATTGTCGGGCCGCAGCACGGCGTGGACGTCGGCATCGCGGAAATCGGCGGTAAGGCCGTGTCTTTTACCACCGACCCCGTTTTTATCGTGCCGGAGTACGGTTGGGAGAAGGCGGCGTGGTTCGCCATCCACATTATCGCGTCCGACTCCGTTACCAGCGGTCTCAGGCCCCGGTTTTTGTCTATCGACCTCAATCTGCCCATGGCTATGACGAAAAAGCAGCTGGAGATAACCTGGGACATTATTCACAGGGAGTGTGAAAAGATGGGCATAACCGTTATCACCGGCCATACCGCCCGTTATGAGAACTGCCATTACCCGATGGTCGGCGGGGCTACATTGGTTGGGGTGGGAGAGCTTGACGAGTACGTCACTCCCCGGTTCTGCAAAGCTGGCGATAAGCTTATTATCACCAAGGGCCCCGCCATAGAAGCCACCGGCATCTTTTCCGCCATGTTCCCCGCAATCATTGAAAAGGAGCTCGGACCTGAGTTGGGTAAAAAAGTCGGCGACATTTTTTATAAGATGTCCGTCGTGGAGGACGCCATGACGGCGGTCGGCGTTGGCGTTAGAGAGAACGGCGTTACCGCCATGCACGACGCCACCGAATGCGGGGTGTGGGGCGGTCTCTACGAGATAGCTCAGGCGTCCGGTCTGGGCGTGAGGGTGGAGAAAGAAAAAATCATCATCGAGGACGGCGTGACGGAGGTCTGCCGCTTTTTCGGCATCGACCCCTATGCTTCTATCAGCGAGGGCACTTTGATTATTGCCTGCAAGGAGCAAAAAGCTATGGACGTCGTCAGGGCGCTGTCCGCGAAGAGCATCAGGTCATCAATCGTCGGCGAGCTGACGCCGCCGGAAAAGGGCATGGTGCTCGTTGAAAATGACAGGGAGAAGAAGCTCGAGCACCCTATCGTCGACCCCTTCTGGAGGGCTTTCTACGGGGCTCTGGAGAAATATAAGTAGATAGTATACAGTGGTCCTGTTTGCTTTTAGTTATCAGTGCTGGCCTCACCCCTTTATCCCCTCTCCAGCCAGTTATATTGATAGGCCATCCCAAATATTAATGGCTGGAAAGGGGAGTCAAGAAGAGAGGGGGCTTCGCCCCCTCTCAAATTCTTGCCCCCTCTCAAACAAAAAAATAACAGGCTTAAGGGAAAACCCTGTTTGAGAGGGGGTCAGGGGGTGAGTATTGAGAAAGCAACTATATGCAGATAGAAACTTTACAGCTATGGTTTACATTTGACAGTTCGCCCTTATCGCCAACTGTATACTATCAAACCCTGATGAGATAAAAGTCATTTCCGCCGGCCTCCCTCAAGGCTATCCTGATAGTGAGTACCCGTTCAGGAGGAAGCATGAGGAAGGTCTATCTGGATAATGCGTCCGCCGCGCCCGTTCTCCCCGCGGTCAAGGAGGCCATGCTGCCGTATCTCGGGGAGGTCTTCGGCAACCCCTCCTCCCTGCACGACTGGGGGGACGCGGCCCGGGAGGCGGTCGACGCGGCCCGCGAGAAGGTCGCCGGCCTTATCGGCTGTACCAGTCCCGAGGAAATCATTTTCACGAGCTGCGGCACGGAGAGCAATAACCTTGCCGTCAAGGGCATCGCTCTGGCGCAGCAGTCTAAGGGCAAGCACGTCGTCGTTTCCGCCATCGAGCATTTTTCCGTACTTCACGCGGCGCGCACGCTGGAAAAGTTCGGCTTCGAGGTCACCGAGGTCCCCGTGGACAAGCACGGCGCTATTGACCCCGACCTGGTAAGGCGTGCCATCAGGAAAGACACCGTTCTCGTCTCCGTCATGCACGCTAACGGCGAGATAGGCACTATCGAACCGGTCAGGGAAATCGCGCAAATCACCCGCGAGCTTAAAATACCTTTTCACACCGATGCTGTAGCTGCCGCGGGCACGATTCCCGTGGACGTTAACGACCTGGGCGTTGATGCCCTGAGCCTGGCGGCCAACCAGTTCTACGGTCCCAAGGGCGTCGGCGCTTTGTGGGTGCGGCGCGGCGTGCGCCTGATGCCTCTCTTAGATGGCGGCATCCAGGAGGGGGGCAGGCGCGGCGGCACCGAGAACGTCGCCGGTATCGTGGGACTCGGCAGGGCGGCGGAAATCGTTAAGGCTGAAATGGCGTCGCGTGTCAACCAGTTGACGCCTCTGCGCGACCGCCTTCTTAAGGGACTGACCGAAAAAGTGGAGCATGTGGTCGTTACCGGACACCCGCAAAATCGACTCCCCGGGCACGCCAGCTTCTGCGTCGAGTTCATCGAGGGCGAGGCGATGCTGATGCTGCTCAACAGCCGGGGCATCGCGGTCTCCAGCGGCTCGGCCTGTACCTCGCGGGCGCTCAAGGCTTCCCATGTGCTCCTTGCTATCGGCCTTTCCCACGAGATTGCCCAGGGCTCTCTTTTGTTCACGCTGGGACTCGATACAGGCGCGGAGGATATCGATTATGTTCTGGAGGCCATGCCGCCGGTCGTGGACAGACTGCGGCAGATGTCCCCGCTTTATGCCAAGTTCGTAAAATCCGGCAAAGGAGGCCGATAATATGCCAGCTTACAACCAGACGGTAATGGACCATTTCATGAACCCGCGTAACGTGGGTGAAATCCCGAACCCCGACGGCGTCGGGGAGGAGGGGAACCCCGTCTGTGGCGACATGATGACTTTTCATATCAAGGTCAAGGACGACCGCCTTGAGGACGTTAAGTTCAAGACCTTCGGGTGCGGGGCGGCTATAGCCGTATCGAGCATGGTAAGCGAGATGGCTAAGGGCAAGACCCTCGACGAAGCGTTGAAGATTACCCCGGAATCGGTGGCGGGTAAGCTTGAAGGGCTGCCTAAAAACAAGTTCCACTGCTCCAACCTTGGCGCCCAGGCTTTACATAAAGCCATCGAAGACTACCGCAGCAAACAAAAAGCGGGAGGTAAGTGATATGCCGGAAAAAGATGAATCGGGGAAACAGGTGCGTACCTGTCCCTTCTGCGACGAAGAAATAGCCGAGGCGGCGTTCCCCTACTGCGAGGCCTGCGGCCTGAAAGTCCTTTACTGCCCCAAATGCGGCCTGGCCGTGCCGCGCAGCCGCGAGACATGTCCCCACTGCGGCGCCAGTATGAAGAACATTGTACTTGAGGAGTAGAGTGCCTGAAAAAGAAAAGCTGAGCATCGTGGTGTTCAGCGATGAGCTCGATAAAGCGCTGGCGGCTTTTATACTTGCCACCACCGGCGCCAGCATGGGTATGGATGTCAGTATGTTCTTTACCTTCTGGGGACTCAACATCCTGAAAAAGAACGGGGGGAGTGCCGGCGGCAGGGGCCTGATGAAGAAGGTGATGAATTTCATGAACCGCGGCGGCTCGAAGCGACTCAAGCTTTCGCATTTCCACATGTTCGGGCTGGGTACGGCCATGATGAAGAGGTTCATGAAGGAGAGCCGTCTGCCCTCCATCGATGAATTCATCCGGATGGCTAAGGATATGGGCGTGAAGCTGATTCCGTGCTCTACTTCCTGCGGGGTGATGGGACTTGACGAGGGCTCCTTCCGCGAGGAGGTCGGTAGCCTGGCCGGTGCCGCCTTTTTCCTCAACGAGGCCCGCCAGTCTAAAGTGACATTGTTTATATAGTAAACAATGTCATCCCCGCGAAAGCGGGGATCCAGAAGGGCGGGGGTGAAAAACATTTTGTCGTTGCGAGTCCTTCCACGGGGAGGATGAAGACATCCGTATTGAGTTAGGAGTTAAGAAGAATGAAAGCTGATGAGACCATCGACTGCGCTGGACTGTACTGCCCCATGCCTATCGTTAAGACTGCCGAGAAGATTAAAGAGATGAAGCCCGGCCAGGTGCTTGAGGTCCTCGCCGACGATAAAGGCATCAAGCAGGACATGCCCGCGTGGTGCCAGGCCACCGGCAACGAATGCCTGGGCATAGAGGAAGGCGGCGGAGAAATCAGGGTCTACGTGAAGAAAACGCAAGAGGACTGATATGGACGGGTGGAGGCTGTTAAGAAAAGTTATACCCTGGCTGCTGCTGGCCGTCCTGGCGCTTTACATTATCACCGGGTTCGGCATCACCGAGTTTCGCACCGTGGAAGCTATTACTTTCGGGCTGTTGAACAAGAACCTCTCTTTCCGTATTCATGACGCCCTGGCGGTTCCTTTTATCGTCCTGCTCGTGGTGCATATTGTCCTGCCGTATATCGTAAATAAAAAAAGAGGGGTCTAGAGTCCGAGAACTCTCTAACCCCCCTTTTCCCCTGTGTTTTTGAGATTTGATTTCTAAGTTTTGATCTATAAAATCGGCAGGTATTTCTGCGTCTCGTACTCGGTCACGTGGATGCGGTACTGGTCCCATTCCACCTTTTTGTTCTCGATGAACGATTTGAACACATGGTCGCCCAGGGCTTTCTTCACGATCTCGCTTTTTTCGGCTAGTTGTATCGCCTCAAGAAGGCTCGCCGGCAGCGTGCCGATACCCCTCTCCTCCCTTTCTTCGGCGCTCATCTCGTACACGTTTTCCTCTATCGGGCCGGGGGCCTCCATGCCTTTTTCGATTCCCTCCAGGCCGGCGGCCAGCATCACACTGAAGCAGAGGTAGGGGTTGCAGGCGGGGTCCGGCGACCTGAATTCTATGCGCGTGGCTTTCTCGCGCCCCGGCCGGTACTGCGGCACCCTGATCAGGTCGGAGCGGTTGCGCCGCGCCCAGGAAAGGTACACCGGCGCCTCGTAGCCCGGCACCAGGCGCTTGTAGGAGTTGACCCACTGGTTGCAGACGGCCGTTATCTCCGGCGCGTACTTGAGCAGTCCCGCGATATAGCTCCTCGCCTCTTTGGACAGATGGTACGGGTCTTTCGCGTTGAAGAAGGCGTTGTGGTCGCCGTGGAAGAGCGACTGGTGGACGTGCATGCCGCTGCCATTGATGCCGAAGACCGGCTTTGGCATGAAGGTGGCATAGTAATCGTGCTTGTACGCCACTTCTTTAACGACCAGCCGGTAGGTCATGACGCTGTCCGCCATGGTCAGGGCGTCGGTATAGCGCATGTCTATCTCGTGCTGGCTGTCGGCGACCTCGTGGTGGGAGTACTCTACCCCGATGCCCATCTCCTCGAGCTGGAGCACCGTCTCTCTCCTCATGTCGATGGCCGCGTCGCGCGGCGTCAGGTCGAAGTATCCCGCTTTGTCCAGGAACTCCGTGCCCCCCGGGGTTTTGAAGTAGAAGTATTCCAGCTCCGGCCCCACGTAGTAAGTGTAGCCCATGTCGGCGGCCTTTTTAAGGTTCCTTTTCAGGACGAACCTGGGGTCGCCCTCGAACGGCTGTCCCCCGGGCATCAGGATGTCGCAGAACATGCGGGCTTCCGCCTGGTGTCCCCGCGGCCGCCACGGCAATAGCTGCCACGTGTCCGGGTCGGGCAGGGCTACCATGTCGCTCTCGTCGATACGGGCGAACCCCTCGATGGACGACCCGTCGAAACCCATCCCTTCCTCCAGCGCGCCTTCCAGCTCCTCCACGGTGATGTCGAAGCTCTTGAGCATGCCCAGGATGTCCGTGAACCACAGCTTCACGAACTTGACGTCCTGTTCCTTGGCTTTCTTGAGGATGTATTCCTTGGCCTCCGCTTTGCTTTTACCTGCCATTATGCTCCCTCCTGTTATTATGTTATTTTAGTCTTTCCGCAACGTTTTGTCATTTTTTTCTTTGGCCCCGCCCATTGCCCCTCGTCGCATCGTCTTTTATTCTTTCTCATCTTTTCCCACCCGCCGCCCTCGTATCATCCCTTTCTTATCTGTCCTCTTTCCCCCTCCCTCTCCCTTCATGGGAGAGGGACTAAGGGTGAGGGTAACAAGCTATCTATAGAAAGTTACATCGTTCCGCGGCAACCTGACCGCCCCCGCATCATCGGCCTCTTACCGTTCTTCTTATTCCCGCCCCCTGCGTCTAACTCGTCCCCCTTTTGTAAAGGGGGATAAGAGGAGGATTTTCCCACCCTTTCCGCCCTCGCATCCTGGTTTTCTTGCCGTCTATTTCTTGCCCCTCTCCGCCCGCGGAGAGGGGATAGGGGAGAGGTCTGACCGCTAAATCGCGTTTTCATCCAGGTCCCCCGTGCGTACGCGCACCACGCTTTCCACCGGCAGGACGAAAATCTTGCCGTCGCCGGTCTCGCCCGTCCTGGCGTTGC
>CAYTZI010000064.1:0-7207 GCA_964442335.1 uncultured Dehalococcoidaceae bacterium
CCATCGCCAGCCCGGTATCGGTGGAAATCAACCAGGTCAAGGCCTGCGTGGAGTTTATGGCGATGCTGGCGGAAATCGCCCCCGGCTGTAAGTCCACGGTGGGGCTTTCCAACGTCTCCAACGGCGCTCCCTCCGACCTCCGCTGCTGGCTCAACCGCACCTACATGATAATGCTCATGCGCAACGGGCTGTACTCGGCCATTGTCGACGCCTTCGATAAAGACCTCATGGCTATCGCCCGCGGGCAGCGACCCGACATCGTGGAGCTGGTGCATAAGGTCATGGACGGCGATATGCCGGGTATAGCGTCTCTGACCAGAGAAATGCAGAATTACGTCAAGACCGCCAGGGTGCTGATGGGTGAATCTCTCTATTCGCACTCCTGGCTGGAAGTATAGAGAGAGGGATGATTCTCTTGTCTGATAACAATATATACTCACCCCCTTACCCCCTCTCGAACAGGAGTACCTTCAATATTTGGGTAATATTTTGTTCAAGAGGGGGTAAGAATTTGAGAGGGGGCTACGCCCCCTCTCTCTTAGACTCCCCTCTCCAGCCAGAAGGGTTCAGGTATGCTCGATGAAACAGGCTGGAGAGGGGTAGGGGTGAGGTAAGCATGTATGATACAATCTCACATAACACATTAATAAAAAAATAAAGTAAAATCATTAGCGATGACAGACAAACAGATATCGGTGCCGGAGCCCGGCGTTAGAGAAATCGCTTACGAGCTGGCTTATAAAATCGCCAGGGAGCGCCTGGCGGAGATAAAAGACATTGAACGGCAGTGCCTTAACAGCGGCGCCCGCTGCCTGCCCGACGAAAAAACGGTCGTTCTGGAACACCTGGACCGCGCTTACAAAATACAGATCCCCGAAGGTGAGGTGTCCCTCGTTGATTCCGCTGAGGCCGTGCCGGTGCGGGACAAAATCCTGGTTCTGCACTACTTTACCCGCGCCACCGGGACGCCCCCCACCGGTAAACTGATAACCTATAAAGAGCTTAAGGAAGGCATCAACTACTACCCCACCTTCTTCAAGCGGGCTATCGAGCCGGTGGTCAATAACTTTAAAGACCGACCCGAAAAGTTGCCGGAGATAGCAGCGGCGCTCGGCGGGCGAAAGTCCGATTACGGCGATATCGCGGTGACCATCACGGCCTTCCCGAACGTACCTTTGACCATCGTCCTGTGGCGCGGCGACGAAGAGTTTCCCCTGGACGGGAACATACTCTTCGACAGCACCATAGCCGACTACCTTCCTACCGAAGATGTCACCATTCTCTGCGAGAAAATAGCCTGGACACTTGTAAGGACCCTGAAGACTGGAGGTGATACCCCTGGCCACTGATAATTTAGTCGAGGCGGATGTCCGGGAAAAGCTCGATAAAATTTTCGCCGGCTATAAAGGAAGACAGGAAGAGCTTATCCCCATCCTGCAGGAAGCTCAGGGAGCGTTCCGCTACCTCCCCGCCGCCGCCCTGAGAGAAATCGCCCGTTTCCTGCAAATTACGGAAAATACCGTCTACGGTGTCGCCACTTTCTACGCGCAGTTCAAGCTGACCCCCCTCGGGAGAACAGTTATACGCGTCTGCCGCGGCACCGCCTGCCATGTCCGCGGCTCCAGCAAGGTCCTCGCCGAGATTGAAAAGCAGCTCGGCATCAAGGCCGGGGAGACCACTCCCGACCTTGAATACACGCTGGAAACGGTCGCCTGCATCGGCGCCTGCGCTCTGGCGCCCACGATGACTATAGACGGTGAGACTTATGGTAAAATGACAGCCAAGAAGGTCGCGGAGGTCTTAGGTGACAGAACGAAAGCCGGCTAAAGGCAATCAGCGCACGATATTTATCTGCCAGGGGACGGGCTGCGTCTCGGGTAAATCTCTGGTAATTACCGGGGCTCTGGAGAAAAATATCGCCGAGCTCAAGCTGAAAGATGTAAAAGTGGATTTCACCGGCTGCCACGGCTTCTGCGAGCAGGGCCCGGTCGCTATCGTCGACCCGGATGGTATTTTCTATACTCATGTGACTATTGACGACGTCCCGGAAATCGTTGCCTCCCACCTCCGCGACAACAAGCCCGTCGAGCGCCTTTTCTATAAAGACCCCGTTACCGGTAATGCCATCCCCTACTATAAGGACATCAAGTTCTACAGCATGCAGCAGCGCATCATCCTGCGCAACTGTGGCCGCATTAATCCGGAGAGAATAGAAGATTATATGGCTAAAGGCGGCTTTGAGTCGCTGAAAAAAGTCCTCAAGACCATGACCCCCGAGCAGGTAATCGATATTATAAAAAAGTCGGGGCTCAGGGGCAGGGGCGGCGCCGGCTTTTCTACCGGTCAGAAATGGGAGTTCTGCCACAACTCCCGAGCCGACCAGAAGTATATGATATGCAACGCCGATGAAGGCGACCCCGGGGCTTTTATGGACCGGAGCACCATGGAAGGCGACCCCTGTACCGTCATCGAGGGGATGACCATCGCCGCTTTTGCCATCGGCGCCTCCGAGGGCTATATCTATATCCGCGCCGAGTACCCGCTGGCGGTCAAGCGCGTTCGCCTGGCTTTAAAACAGGCCGAGGGGAAAGGCTTCCTCGGCGACGACATACTTGGCTCGCATTTCAACTTCCACGTCCACGTGAAAGAGGGCGCCGGAGCGTTCGTCTGCGGGGAAGAGACGGCCCTCATGGCCTCCATCGAGGGCAAGCGCGGCATGCCCCGCTCCCGCCCGCCCTACCCTGCCGTCTCCGGCCTTTGGGGTAAGCCGAGTAACATTAACAACGTTAAGACCATGGCGACCGTTCCCGTCATTATCCAGCGCGGCGCTGAGTGGTATGCCAGCACCGGCACCGAGAAGAGCAAGGGCACCTGCGTCTTCGCGCTGACCGGCAAGATTGCCAACAGTGGCCTTATCGAGGTGCCGATGGGCATCAAGCTGCGCGAAATTATCTACGAAATCGGCGGGGGGATACCGGGCGGTAAGAAGTTCAAGGCCGTCCAGACCGGCGGACCGTCCGGCGGCTGCCTGCCGGAAGCCTATCTCGACCAGCCCGTCGATTACGAGTCGCTGACGGCCGGGGGCTCCATGATGGGCTCGGGGGGCATGGTCGTCATGGACGAGGATACCTGCATGGTGGACGTCGCCCGCTATTTCCTGTCCTTTACCCAGGCGGAGTCCTGCGGCAAGTGCGTGCCCTGCCGCGTCGGCACCAAGCAGATGCTCGACGTTCTGGAAAGGATCTGCGCCGGCGAGGGCAGGCCGGAGGATACCGCTTTCCTCCAGAAGCTCAGCGAGCAGATTAAAGCGGGGTCGCTGTGCGCTTTGGGTCAGACCGCCCCCAATCCCGTCCTCACCACGCTGCGCTACTTTATGGACGAGTACAAGGCCCATATCGAAGAGAAACGCTGCCCTGCCATGGTCTGCGCTGCTCTCGTCCGCTATTACATCCTGCCGGACAAGTGCATGGCCTGCGGTATCTGCGCGCGTGCCTGCCCGGTGGAAGCCATCAAGGGCGAAAAGCGCATGGTTCATGTCATCGACCAGGATAAGTGCATCAAGTGCGGTACCTGCCAGGAAGTCTGCCCGGAGAAGTTCGGTGCCGTCACCAAAGTCTCCGGCGAAGAGCTGGACGTCCCTAACGAACCGACCCCGGTAAAGGAAAGACCGAAGGCGGAAAAGTCCGCTTAATCGTATCGCGATTCCCGATGGAATCCGGGCGAACCAGTCCGCAATAACAATCCTGTCATTCCCGCGAAAGCGGGAATCCAGACTTTTAGAGAAAAATAAAAACAACTGGGGGCAGGCCACATACCTGCCCCTTATCTTTCCCCCATCATCAGCTCCGCCGTTATCGCCGCTATGGCACCGTCACCCACCGCCGCCGCTACCTGCCGCGGCGACCCGCTTCTTATGTCCCCCACCGCAAAGATATACGGCACTTCAGTCTCCATTCTTTCGTTCACTATCACCTGGCCGTGTTCGTCCAGCGGCACGGTGCCCTCCAGGTATCCCGTATTGGGCTCGAGCCCTACGTGCACCAGCACACCGTCCACCTTTATAGCCTCCCCGCCGGCCAGCTTTATCCCCTCCACCCTGTCCCCGCCCGTTATCGCCTCCACCTTCGTGCCTGTCCGCACCTCGACGCTGTTTAATGCTTTCAGCCGCTCGCGTAAAACGGCGGTGGCAGTGAGGGCCGGCATCGCCTCGATTACAATTACTTTAGACGCTATTTTCGCCATGTATAGGGCCTCGGTCACCCCTGCGTCGCCGCCGCCGCACACCGCCACCACTTTACCGGCGTAATGCCCGCCGTCGCAGAAAGCGCACTCGAAAACGCCATTACCGGAAAGCTCCGCCTCGCCGGGGACGCCCAGCTTTTTGTTCTTCGAGCCCCCCGCGATGATAATGACATTGGTGGTAAAGCCCCTCCCGTCCGCGCCGCCCGCGTAACGCGTCCCGGAAAATACCTCTATATTTGTGACCTCGGCGTTCTCTATCTCCAGGCCGTACTTCTTCGCCTGTTCCACCATCTGCGCCGCCAGCTCCGCGCCGGAAACGCCGTCGCTGAAGCCGGGATAGTTTTCTATCGACTCTATATTCCTTAAATAGCCGCCGGCGGTGTCTTTGTCGATAAGTAGCGTGCGGCGTTTCGCCCGGCACAGGTATAAACCGGCGGTCAGCCCCGCCGGCCCTCCGCCGATAATCACCGCATCCCAATCGAACACGATAACAGGATAGCAGAGAGATATTTTCCGGTCAACGAAGGATTACCCTGTAACCCCGGCCCCCCCTTCCCTGAGACGAAGGGAGAAGTGTTTTGAGAGGGTTATCGCTCCTCTTCGCAGGGCACTCACTTACGGGTATCGGCGTCCCCCTTTTGTAAAGGGGGACAGGAAGGGGATTTTCGTCACCCTTCGCCCCCTCTCATATTCTCCCCCTCTCCGAACCATTGATAACAGGGTACACTCAGTCTTCCTGTTCGGGGAGGGGGTAGGGGGTGAGGTAAGCTATATTCATAGTCGCCGAAATGATTTTTCTTGACAATGCTTCTCTCCGTTAACGATAATTGGCTATAACATCTCTTCTCGGAGGAGAGAACATGAAAGTGCAGAACTACCGTCAGGTAAAAGCGATGAAGGCGGCTCCGGGGGTGACCATGCGTGTGGTGGCGGGGCCGGAGGAAAAAGCCCCCACTTTCGTTATGCGCGTCTTCGAGATTGAGAGCGGCTGTTCCACTCCTTTTCACACTCACCCCTGGGAGCACGAGATGTTCGTGGTCAAAGGGCGGGCGACGCTCAAGAGCGGCAGCGCGGAAAAACCTCTGCAAGAAGGCGATGCGGTAATGGTTCTGCCGGGCGAGCGGCACGGGGTCTTTAATACGGGCGAAGAAATGCTGACGATGATCTGCGTCGTGCCGCTGGTCGACGGCAAAATGCCGGGCACGATGTCCACGGACTGAACGACATAAGGAGTGAATGACGGATGAAAGACTTTAAAGGCAAGGTAGCTGTTATCACCGGCGCCGCCAGCGGCATCGGGCGCGGCCTGGCGGAAAAGTGCGTTGCGGAAGGCATGAAGGTCGTCCTCGCCGATGTTGAAGAAGCCCCTCTTGCAGAGACTGAAAAAGCACTGAAAGCCAAAGGGGCGGATGTCTTTGCGGTTAAAACGGATGTATCCAGATTCAGCGATATCGAAGCCCTCGCGCAAAAGACCCTCGATAAGTTCGGCGCGGTGCACCTTCTCTTCAATAACGCCGGCGTCCAGGTTGGCGTGCACAGGAGCCGTCCCTTCTGGGAGAATACTTTGGCCGACTGGGAATGGGTTATCGGGGTTAATCTCTGGGGAGTAATCTATGGCGTTAAAGTCTTCTTACCCATCATGCTGAAACAGAATACCGCCTGCCACGTGGTCAACTCGTCCTCGGTTGCCGGGCTGATATCCACCGGCGAGCTGGGGATTTACCGCGTCACCAAGTCCGCCGTCCTGATGTTCTCGGAAGCCCTCTACTTTCAGCTTCAACGACTTAACGTGCCGGTGGGCGTGTCCGTGCTGCTGCCGGCTTTTGTCCACTCCCGCCTTAACGATGCGGACAGGAACCGACCCGATAGCTTGAGGAATCCCCCTGAACCCCCGCCCCGGCCGGAAGAGCAGCCCATTCTAAAGACCTTCGAGGAAGGGAACCGCAACGCCATGCCGACGGAGGAGTTCGCCGGTATAGTTTTCAAGGCCATCGAGGAAGGAAAATTTTACGTTTTTTCTCACCCGGACTTCAACGTCTACGTGCAGCAAAGAATGGAGGACATGCTCCGGGGAACCAACCCGACCCGGCCTGTTTTTTAAGGAGTCGCTCAGCAGCTCGGCGCTGTCCCCGAGCAGTAAGAAAAGGAGGAGGGACGTATGGATTCCCGGAAACCGGTATACCGTCCCTTTTCCTCCTGGAGAACTGAAGAAATCGTAAAACATGCCTGCGATGCCGCTGCTAAGGACGATATTGAGGCTTTAAGTTACTGCCTGGCGGAGCTATCACCCCGGCACCGGAACATAGACTTAACAAAATGGCTGGACTTGACCGAGTTTGTTAAAAAGTCAGGAACGGAGCCAATCGACTGGCTGGAAAAGGCCGCCGGGATTACCGGCCGTTTCGCTCCGCAGACCACCGGCAAGCATAATCTGTACATCATTCTACTTTATGAATTAAAAGGGGAAAGCCCCGGCTATGGCTTGTATGTTGGAGAGACCTCAAAGTCGCCGGCCGCCCGGTATAAAGAGCATGCTCAAAGAAAGCGGAACAAAAAGGGACCTCTTTTTTCCCGCATAGTATATAAACATCATAAATGCCTTTTGCCTACTTTATATAGCCACCTCAACCCGCTTTCCCGGGAAGAAGCGAAGAAACTGGAAGGGGAAATAGCCGAAGCATTGAGACTCGCGGGCATCCCTGTTTACGGAGGGCACTGACCAACCCGGCTAAAGGAGAGTTAAGAGGAGCTCCGCCCCTTTTTATTTACCCCTCCTTCAGCAGACTCTAATTTGGCAACGCAGGCAGTCCCCTGATAAACTGTTATCGTAGCTATTTATTTTTCAGAGGTCACACATGCACGGCTGGATGGGCAGGATACTCCATATCGACCTGGGTAATTCAGGCATCACCGAAATCCCCACGCGGCGGTATGCTGATAAATACCTCGGCGGGCGCGGCCTTGC
>CAYTZI010000064.1:7307-11992 GCA_964442335.1 uncultured Dehalococcoidaceae bacterium
CCGAAATCCCCACGCGGCGGTATGCTGATAAATACCTCGGCGGGCGCGGCCTTGCCTCCCGGCTCTACTGGGAAAAGGTGACCCCCGCGGTAAAAGCCTTCGACGCGGATAACCGCCTTATCTTTATGACCGGCCCCATGCTCGCCTCCGGGGTCCCGGGCGCCGCCCGCATGTGCGTCACCGCCAGGTCGCCCATGGCTTACCCGGACGGCTATTGCTACGGCAGCCTGGGCGGCTTTTTTCCCGCCGAGCTCAAGAAAGCCGGCTGGGACGGTATCGTCATCGATGGCCGCGCCTACGGTCCCACCTGCCTCGTTATTAACAACGACAAGGTGGAGTTGAAGGACGCCTCGACGCTGTGGGGCAAGGGCGCTCTGGAGGTCGAGACACTTCTGAAAGAGGCACACGGCGATAAAGTGCGTTTTGTCACCACCGGCGTCGCCGGGGAGCACCTCGTCCGCACTGCCACCCTCTACGGCTCGCAGCAGGCGGCCGTCAGCGCCGGTTTCGGGGCGGTCATGGCTTCCAAGAAGCTCAAGGCCATCGTCGTGTGCGGCACCGGCGCCGGTCCTTCCGTCGCCGACCCCGAGCGGCTGCGCGAGCTTGTCAAATATACCGTGAAAATCCGGAATACCGTCTCCCTGGCGATAACCCCCCGCATCGGCGGCACCGGCCACGGCCACGTTCTCAAAGAGATGGGCAAGAGGCGCTGCCATCAGTGCGGGATGGCCTGCTCCAAGCTGATTTACCGCTTCGGGGACGACCCCTCCCTTCAGGGACTCCGCGGCTGCCAGGCCATGGAGTACTATCTGCCCTGGATGTACGGTCGTGAGGACGAGCCACTGAAAACCTTGTTCGACTCCCCTACCCTCGCCAACGACTTCTCCATCGATACTTTTGAGCTCCAGCACATGGTCGAGTGGCTCTATCTGTGCTATAAGGAAGGCGCCCTCACCGAGCATGAGACCGGCCTGCCGCTGTCTAGAATCGGCACCCGCGAGTTTCTGGAAAAGCTGCTGTATTCCGTCGCCCATCGCCGTGGCTTCGGTGACATCCTCGCCGAGGGCATGGTGCGTGTCCATGAGCTGGTTTCCGATAAAGCCCGCGCCCTGTTCTTTAACAGCATCGCGCCCGTCGGTCAGTATGAGGGGGCGCCGCCGCGGGCTTTTATCGCCCACGCCCTGCTCTATCCCTTCGAGACCCGCATGCACCCCATTTCTGTCCATGAGATGGGCTATCTCCGCATGCCCTGGGCTATGCACCAGGCCGACCCCGCTTCGTCGCCGGTCTCGCCGGAGTCGTTCCTGAAAATTGCCCGGCTTTTCTGGGGCAGCGAGGCCGCCGCCGACCAGACTACCTACGAGGGCAAGGCATTGGCCGCCCGCAATATTCAGAACCGTACTTATTTGCGTGATAGCCTCGGACTGTGCGACTATATCTGGCCGATTACCTATTCGCTGACCCGGCCCGACGGCGTCGGCGACCCCTATCTGGAGGGAAGCCTCTTCACTGCGGTGACGGGTGTCCTGTCCAGCGAGCTGGAAGCCAGCGCCGAGCGTATCTTTAACCTCCAGCGTCTCATCAGGGTCCGGGAGGGCCATAGAGTCCCTCAGGACGATTACCCCCCGGACTTCAACTTTACCGAGCCACTTCAGTCCGGCATCCACGGCGATAAGATGATTATGCCCGGCCCCGCCGCGCGGCCCGTGGACATGACCGGAAATACGCTCGACCGCGCCAGATTTAAAACCATGCTCCGCGAGTACTACCGTCTCCGCGGCTGGGATGAAAAGACCGGCCTCCCCACGCAAAAGACCCTCGCCGCCCTCGGCATGGACGACCTCTATAAATAAGTTATTGCTGGCCAACTATCCCTGTCCCCTCGGAGGCCATCCGGCATGGTGTCATTGCGAGCCATCCGCCGCAGGCTGAGGCGCGGCAATCTCACCCGCCCACCCTGAGCCTGCCTGCCCGCCGTAGCCCTGGCGCAGGTGGGTTTGAAATATAGCCGTAATTGTGGCAAGCTTATAGGGAAAATTGCCGGGAGGTCAAAGTGTCCGCGGAAATCGTTAAAAAAGCGTCGTGCTGCTTCTGTATCGTGAGCTGCGGCATGCTGGTGCATGTCCGCGATAATAAAATCGTTAAAATCGAGCCGGACCCGGATAACCGTCTCAGCCGCGGCTTCAGCTGCGAGAGGCCCCGTTACGCCATCAAATGGCTTTATCACCCGGACCAGCTCCTCCACCCCCTGAAAAGGACCGGCAAACGCGGCGAAGGCAAATGGAAACGGATTAGCTGGGAGCAGGCTGTCGGGGAGATAGCGGAAAAGCTCAATGCCCTTAAGGCGCAGTACGGTCCGCAGACCCTCGCTATCTTTGAAGGCACCTACCGCGGCCAGAACATATGGGCGCGTTCACGTTTTTGTAATCTATTCCAGAACCCTCAGAACGTCTTTCATCCGGGCGTTACCTGCACCCTTAACTGCATGGCCGTCGAGCAGGCCATGATGGGTGATTCCGTCGCCGCTACCCCGGACATCGCTCATACCAGCTGCCTGGTGCTTTCCGGGATGCGCCCCCACGATTCCTCCCCCCGCACCCTTTCGTCCATCCTCAGGCGACGGCAGAAAGCGCCCATGAAGCTGATTGTCATCGACCCTGTTGTTACCCGGGACGCGAAGATGGCGGACATTCATCTCCAGATACGCCCCGGTACGGACACTGCCCTGTTCATGGGCTGGATAAACGTAATCATTAATGAAGACCTGTATGATAAGGAGTTCGTGGATAAGTGGACTCTCGGTTTCGATAAGCTTGCCGCCAGGGCGCAGGAGTATCCGCCGGAGCGCGTCTCGCGGATTACCGGGGTCCCCGCGGAGCTGATTATTGAGTCCGCCCGCATGTATGCCACGACAAAGCCCGCGGCGCTCTATCGCGGTCTCGCCGGCGACCAGCTCGGGCCGAACTCGAGCCAGGTCAGCCAGTCGAGGAACGCCGTCCGCGCCATCACCGGTAATATCGATGTACAGGGCGGCGACCTCGTTCCGTCGGTGGGCCCCATCGTCGATGGCAATATGTATGTCCGTGACTCCCGGATGGAGCTTACCGACCGCCTTCCAGAGGAGATGAAGAAATTGCAGCTCGGCCAGGAGAAAGTCCGCCTGATGTCCTGGCCCGGCTATGGTCTCACCAATACCCCCTGGCAGAAAATGCACGGCGTCTCCCAGACCACCATGCACCGCATGGGCGGCTTCGTGCCTGCCGTCTACGATGCCATCCTTGACCGCAAGCCCTACCCCGTTACCGCCGCCATCACCTGGGGCTCGAATCCCCTGATGTGGGCACCCAATGTCAGAAAGCTTTATGAGGTGTTGAAAAGCCCCAACCTTGAACTGAGTGTGGTGCAGGACTTCTGGATTACGCCCTCGGCGGCCTTGGCCGACTACGTTCTGCCGGCGGCTAGCTGGATGGAAAGACCGATGTGCTCCACCCAGGAGGACTTTACCGATGTCGTCTGGGGCGGCGACAGGGCAATCCCGCCGCTGGGCGAGAGGAAGGACGACTATACCTTTTTCCGCGACCTCGCTCTGGCGGTCGGTCAGTCGAAGAGCGACTGGCCCTGGGAGAACCTCGAAGAGGTGATTGCCTACCGCATCAGGCCGCTGGGCATTACCTACGAGGAGTTCGCCCGGACGGGCTATATCCTGGGTGAGAGAAAATATAAGAAATACGAGGAAAAAGGCTTCGCCACGTCTTCCGGGAAGCTGGAGCTCTACAGCACCGTGCTGGAAAAGCTCGGCGCCGACCCTCTGCCGTATTACGCGGAGCCGCCGGAGTCGCCCGTGAGTACACCGGAATTGGCTAGAGATTTTCCTCTCATCCTGAATACGGGCGGCCGCTTTATGCCGATGTTCCACTCGGAGCACCGTCAGCTCGGTATCGGGATGCGTGAAAAGCACCCCGACCCCCTGGTGACCATCCACCCGGATACGGCCGCCAGGCTCGGTATTACAGACGGCGATTGGGTCTGGATTGAGACCAGGCGGGGCCGCATCAAGCAGCGGGCGAACCTGGACCCGGGTATCCTGCCGGACGTGGTGAACTGCGAGGCGAGCTGGTGGTTCCCCGAGCAGCCGGGTGAAGACCCCAATCTTTACGGCGTGTTTCAGTCGAACGCTAACGTGCTTACGCCGGACGGCGATGAGTTCTGTGACCCCCTGACCGGCGGATGGGAGACCCGGGCGCTTTTATGCAGGGTCTACCCCGTGGAATAGCGCCCGGAGCAGTCCGGTTACAAAACCAGCATGGCATCGCCTATACTGATTATTCCACGTGAATATGAAACAACCCAGGCTTTTCTTGAGGTTTCGCTTTCCTTTTGATATTGATTACACGACCATGATCAACATTAGAAAAACGTTAGGATTATAATGAATTCGCTTGATCCGTGGGCACGGAGCCCATTCGTGTCTCACCAAAGGGCAGGTATTTCATTGTCGTCTGTATCTGGTCGCCGTTGGGTGGTCATGTTGCCGTTGTTCCCTTGCCTCCAGTAATTTCCTCATACCATTTGCCATGGTGTGATTTAGCATAATCGACCGATACCTTCCCTCGTGCCATTGAACTCCAGGCACCACTCCTGAGAGGACGCACCAGGGGATGCACTACAGACATATAAAGGTGAAC
>CAYTZI010000065.1:0-11923 GCA_964442335.1 uncultured Dehalococcoidaceae bacterium
GGTGGTATTTTACCGGAGACTTCACTGATGAAGCACAAAAAAGAACAGGCTCCTGCAGCTTAAAGCCTCAGAACGCCTGCCCTTTACTTCGTTCCACTACTCCTCCTTTTTGGTATCCCCCGCCAAATGCCGGTCCTGAAGAACCGTAACATTACCAGCGCACGAGGAGCTCAGGAACCTTCGCAACCGTAAAACTCCATTTTAAGCCCCGCATCACCTTCCTTCTCCCTGGCTATCCTCTACCCCTCCTCATTCATATAATATTATATGTTACCGAAGACGATAATTCTGTGACTTTTATACCGTTTTCACCGGGCCCGGCGGCGGGGAAAAAATACCCGAAAAATAGTCGGCAAACAACTTGTTGGCGGGGAAATATTGCAGTATTATGGTTAAAGAAACGGGCGAAACCGCCGGGAAAACAGCGGGGAACAGGTGAACAAGAGAATTAAAATTTTTCTCTCCGACCCTCAGGTACTATTCCGAGAAGGCATACATTTTATTCTCTCCGGCGAAGACGATTTCGAGGTAACGGGCGAGGCCACCAATAACGAAGACTCGTTCACCTACATCGAAGCTAACCCGCCGGATATAGCCATCCTGAACGTGCGCGACCCGAAGATGAGCGGCACGGAGATGGTCCGCCGCATAAAGAGAAGGTTCCCGGCGATAGCGGCCGCCCTTACGGTGGAAGAGAAGGATAAGGACCAGCTCTTTGAGGTAATAAAGAGCGGCGCCAGCGCCTGCCTGACCAAAGACATCGACCCCGAGCGCCTGCTGGACACGATAGAGGCGGTGTCCCAGGGCAATCTCCCCATCGTGGAAGAGCTGTTGAAACCGGAAATAGCCGCTAAAACTCTCGAAGAGTTCGAGGGGATAAGCGCCATCAACGAAAGAATGGATAACCTGATGGCGGTACTTAACGAGAAGGAGACACAGCTCCTGAGCGGCATCGCCGGAGGAAACAGCCTCGAAAAAGCCGCCGCCGGACTGAAAGCCGACGAGGAAGGCGTCCGGAACGCTTTAAAGCTGATACTTAACAAGCTGGTTGCCAACGACCAGACACAGGCGGTCATCAACGCCATGGAGCGCGGACTGTCTCCCATACTGAGCGCCGGTGGAAGGTCGAAAAAGTCCTCCGAGGACTACCTGACCAGGGAAGAATTCGAGAGATTCAAGGAAAGCCTGGCGAAACGCCTCAGCAATATCGTGGGCGAGGCCATTTAGCCTTTGTCCAGCACTATTCCTTCAAAAGCTATCCGGTCTTTAAACCACAAGCACTAACAGGTCCCGACATTGGTGGTGCCATGGATAGTGAACTAATGCTCTCCATATTGTGCGGAAATGCTTTATGATTTATGCTCTATCAAGAAAATTGCGGAGAAATGACGAAATGTCCGCGCCAAGCCAGGGAAAGAGCGGGGGGTCCCGCCAGCTTTTGAACGTGAACGAGGTGGCTTACCTGCTGCACGTTCACCCCAACACGGTAAGACTGTGGAGCAAAGCGGGCACCCTTAAATCATATCGAATCGGCAAGCGCCGCGACTACAGGTACAATCTCGACGACGTTCATGAGTTCCTGTATGAAGACGCCGGCAGGCAGGGCAAGCCCGCGTAACACGCCAGACCGCGGTTTTCAATTCAGGAACAAAGCCCGGGCTAAAGCATGCACCTGCAACAACGATTTTTTACAAAACGCTAATATTCATGTTAAGATATATCGGCGCAAAAATTGGGTCTCAACTTTCAGGTGCCACAATATAATCCCGGTCTCCGGTCGAACAGCCAGAGGAATACGGGACCAAAGAGGAATTCAACGAATACTCACGGACACACCCAATATTCAGTATCAGGACAGCCTCAACGGCCCCGCGTTGCCGGAAGGAACCGGAGTTCATAATTTCTACTGAAAATGGAGGAAAGATGGCGGCAAGTAAAATACTAAAGGACTTATCCCGGTACAACATCGGGACGTTTGCCGACATAGTGTACCGGCAATCGCTTCTCCGTCCCGACAACGTAGCGTACGTTTACGGTCAGGAGCAGCTGACCTATGCCCAGTTAAACTCTAAAGTCAACAGCCTGGTGCACGCCCTGCAAAAGCTGGGCAAGAAAAAGGGAGACTCCATAGGCCTGCTGTCCTGGAACTGCCTCGACTACGCAATCGTCTACGGCGCCGCCATGAAGGGCGGCTACATTATTTCCCGTTTCAATCCGCGGCTCCAGGCCGAGGAGCTCGACTACCTCATCAACTATTCCGAGGTCCAGACGCTTTTCGTCGGGCCGGAGCTGGTCGCCGTCTCGGAGTCGATACGCCCGAAGCTGCCCAACGTAAAAAACTATATCGCCCTCGAGAAACCGGCCCAGGGCATGAAGTACATCGGGGACTTGCTCGACAGCAGCCCGACGGACGAACCCAACGTAAAGATAGAAGAGGACGACGGCTTTTTCATCATCTACACCAGCGGCACCACCGGTGTGCCCCGCGGGGCGGTATATACCCACCGCGAAGCCTGGGACGACGCCCGCACCTATATCATCAACCTCAGCATCCAGCCCGATGACAAGCATATCCAGGTATCGCCGATGTTCCACATCGCCGGGGACACGATGGTGAGGTCAATACTGTACATGGGCGGCTGCAATATCATCATGAAAAACTTCGACCCCGCAACAACGCTCCAGTTGATACAAAGCCATAAAGCCACACATATATCCATAGTCCCGACGCACCTCGTAGCCATGCTGGCGCTCCCGGACGTGAAAAAATACGATGTCAGCAGCCTGAAGTTCATCTGGTACGGCGGTTCGCCGATGCCGATGGAAGTACTCAAGAGAGGACTGGAGACCTTCGGGCCCATCTTCGGGCAGGGATACGGGCAGAGTGAAAGCGGGCCGGCCATCTGCCATCTCTCCAAAGAAGACCACCAGGTGCTGGGCACGCCCCAGGAAAAGAGGCTGGTTTCCGTGGGGCAGCCGGACATCGGGGTACAGGTGCGCATCGTGAACGAGAAAGGGGCGGACGTGGAGCTGGGAGAGCTCGGCGAAATCATAGTGCGCAGCAAACACATCATGAAGGAATACTGGAAAAAACCCACGGATACCAGCACCACCATCGTCGACGGCTGGCTGCACACGGGGGACATCGGCCGGTACGACGAAAGGGGCTACGTTTTCCTGGTCGACCGCAAGAAGGACATGATTATCTCCGGCGGCGAGAACGTTTTCCCGAGAGAAATCGAGGAAATCCTTTACAAAAATCCCAAAGTGCTCGAAGCGGCGGTAATCGGCATCCCCGACACCTACTGGGTGGAGAAAGTCCACGCGGTCATCACCCTGAAGAAGGGGGCCCAGGCTACCGCCCAGGAAATGATAGACTACTGCAAGAAGAACATGGCAGGCTATAAAGCACCGAAGTCGGTGGAATTCGTGGAAGCCCTGCCCAAGAACGCCGCCGGTAAGATAATGAAGCGCGAGCTGCGGGAGAAGTACTGGGCGAACTCCGAACGGATGATATAGATAATTCCCGATTTACAAAATACCAACTGTTCGGCCCCCCGCCGGGTACGCCACACAGCATATCTCTATTTCCCCAAAATGGGTGACAGCACCACCGTAAACCCAAGCTAAAGCTCATTTCACGGGCCCGCTCACCGGGTAAGCTATTACCAGTACCGACACGTGAAGGTCTAACCGATGAGCGACAGCAAACACCGGTCGTATACCGGCGCGCTGGCAATCCTCTTTTTGCTAACCGCGGCATGTCTGGCCGCGGTAACGACAGGCGACGCTGGTAAAGCATACGCCGGACCGGCGGCGCTGCCCGACCTCACGCCGGAGTCAATCATACTCACGCCCCAGCAGCCCATAAACGGCTATACGTTAAAATTCACGATAGCCGTCAGCAACCGGGGCGAAGCAAAGTCCGGCTCTTCCCGGCTTGCCTGCTCCATCGATGACCGCCTCATCGATTCCGCATGGATTACGGGGATAAACCCCGGCGACACCGTCCAGGCCATTTTCAACTGGAAAGCCAGCGCCGGCCCGCATATCGTTAAGGCGAAGATAGACGACAACGACAGCGTCGCCGAGACAGACGAAAACAACAACGAAAAATCGTTCGCCTTTTCCGTCCTCGCCCCGGACCTGGAAATCGAATCGATTTCCTGGTCGCCGGAAAACCCGTCGAACGGCGAAAAAGTAACGATATCGGCGACCGTAAAGAACCGGGGGACCCTGCCCGCCACAGGCTCCACCATGAACCTGAAAATAGACGGCAACTCACGGGGCAACCGGGAAATCCCCGGCCTGGAGGCCGGGGCAAGCAGGACCGTCAGCTATATCTGGATGGCGCTACCCGGGCCGCACACCTTCGAGGCCACCGCCGACCTGTACGATTACGTAAAGGAAAGCGACGAGACCAACAACGGCAAAACAAGGGATTACGCCACGGCCGCCCCCGACATCGTTATCGACAGCATAACGTGGTCACCGCTGAGCCGCTCGGGGAGCGACAACGTAATCATGACGATAAAAGTCGGCAACTGCGGCAGCGGCAGAGCGGGAAGCTTCTGGCTGGCTTACTACGTCGATGATTCCCTGCAAACAGAAGAATACATCGAAGGACTGAAAGCGGGCGGCAGCGTGTCCTTGAAATATACCTGGATACCCGGGCTCAACGCGCGCGAGTTCAAGGCCATCGCCAACCCCCGCGGAGAGCTTTACGAGAACAACGAGACGAATAACGAAATGACCGTTACCCTGCCGGAGGTGCTGCCCGACCTCGTTATTCAGAGCGTTACGCGCTCGGACGCAAAATCCATATTGACCGGCGGCGTCATCATCATCGTGACGGTAAAGAACCAGGGGCTGAACATGTCCTGGCCAAGCGAGGTGTCACTATATGTTAATGAACTCTACAGGCTGAAGCAGGACCTGCCGAGTCTCGGCGCCGGCGAGACGGTAAGGGTGCTCTTCAACTGCGCCGGGCAGCCGGGTCCGGTGGCATACAGGGCAGTGGTCGACGAGGACGACCTGATAGAAGAGACCAGCGAATCCAACAACGCCCGGACGGTGAACATCGGCCCTCCGGATACATCCCCCAATACGGACCTGACCATCGAGAGCATAGCCTGGGCGCCGGCCGGGCCTGCGGTGGGCGATACCGTAAGCATCACGACCGGTATCAAGAACAAGGGGCCGGGCAACGCGGGACATTCACGCGTGGACTATTATATAGACGACGTTTTTCTCGACTCGGTAAGCGCCGACCCGGTGAACGCCGGAGAGACCATCGTGAATAAGGTCGAATGGAAAGCCGCGCCCGGTACGCATACCCTTAGAGCCATCGCGGACTGCAACAACGACGTTGCCGAGACGGACGAGGAAAATAACGAAAAGTCGGTAACGATACATGTGGTCGCACCCGACCTAATAATAGAGAGCCTGGCGTGGACGCCGGAAAACATGACGGCCGGCGAGGAAACGACTTTTAACGTCACGATAAAGAACCGGGGAGACCTGAGGGCCGGCGGGGCGTACGTCAGCTACTATATCGACGGCGTGTCCCAAGGCAGGCACTTCATCGAGGAAATAAAGGCCGGGGACTCCATCACCAGGACTTTCACCTGGACCGCGAGGTCGGACTCATGGTCAATCAGGGTCGTCATCGATGAAGAGGATAGCGTAAAAGAAGGCAGCGAATCCAACAACGAAAAAACGGTCGTTTTACCGGCCCCGGACCTAACGATAGAATCGTTAACGATAACGCCCGGGGAAACTACGGAGAACGCCACGGTGACGTTCAATATAGCCGTGAAGAACGTCGGCGCCGGACCGGCGGACGCACCCGAGGCAGCGGTCTTCGCCAATGACGTTCTCCTGTCCCTGGTACAGTTCGACCGGATAGAGCCGGGCGAGACGGCTTCCGGGGCCTGCGCGTGGACGGCCCAGAGCGATAACTATACGTTCAGAGTGATAGTCGACGGGGAAGATGCTATCGGGGAGTCCAACGAGAACAATAACGAGAAGACCGTGACGCTGACGGTAAGACAGGCGGATAACACAGCACCCGGGGCGCCCGCGGACCAGGAACCGGCATCAGCCGAAATAGCGAGCGAAAATGAAACGGAGTCCCTTATAGACCTGATGCTGGAAGGCATAACGGACGACGAGGACATTCCGGAGGACATCTCCGACACAGCCGCGGCAGAATCGCCCGGGTTGCAGAAGCTCCTGATGAACAAGACCCTGATAATCGGGGTGGGCGCGGGGGGTCTGGCGGCGCTGGTCGCGCTGGTGATTATAAGGAGAAAGATGCGCCGGAAATAGTATTATGTCAAACGCCCTATCCTGTCCAGGGACTGCCTATTTCGCCAGATACTTCTCGGGGTCGGCGTCGAAAGCCTTCTTGCAGCCCACGGCGCAGAAGTAGTATTTCTTCCCCTTATATTCGGAGGTAGCCGCAGCCTGCTTTTCATCTACTTCCATCTTGCATACGGGGTCGATAGCCATAACAGCCTCCTTTGTCTGACCGGATATTTCCGGCGGGCGGAAACCCCTCAGGCGCAGAGAGTTGGACACGACCGTTATCGAGCTCAGCGCCATCGCCGCCGCCGCCAGGATGGGGTTCAAAAAACCGTACTCGCCGAGGATAAAGCTCAGACCGGAAGGCACGCCCACGCTACCGAAGGCGAGGTAAAGCACACCCGCCGCCACAGGAATGAGCAATACGTTATAGGCGAAAGCCCAGAAGAGGTTCTGCTTTATCGTCCTGATGGTGCGGCGACTCAAAGAAACGGCGGTAGCGATACCGGAAAGGTCGCCGCTGATAAGCGTAATATCACCAGTCTCCATGGCGATGTCCGTGCCCGTGCCGATAGCGATGCCGACGTCCGCCTGCGCCAGGGCCGGGGCGTCATTGATGCCGTCCCCCACCATAGCCACGACACGCCCCCCGTCCTGGAGCTTTTTAATCTCGCCGGACTTGTTCTCCGGCAGGACCTCGGCCAGGACGCGTTCGATGCCGGCCTGCCGCGCGATGGCCTCGGCGGTGCGCCGGTTATCGCCGGTGACCATGACGACGTCGATGCCGGATTTACGTATGGCGGACATCACGGCGGCGGCATCCGGCTTGAGGGTATCGGCCAGCCCGATAACGCCCGCCGCTTTCCCGTCCACGCTCAGGAACATGACGGTCTTACCGTTTTTTAAAAGGTCTTCAGCCCGCCCATCAAGTCCCCGGAGAGCGATGGAGCGGTCGCGCATCAGCTTAAGGTTGCCCAGCAGCAGGTCTCTGCCGTCCACTTTTGCCTCAGCGCCGTGACCGGGGATAGCCTGGAAACCGGACACGGGCGATACCGCCAGTTTTTTCTCATCAGCCATACTCATAACGGCCTCGGCAAGCGGATGCTCGGAATCGTGCTCCACCGAAGCCGCCAGCCGGAGAACCTCGTCCTCATCAAACCCGGAGGAAGCCAGGACATCGGTCACCTGCGGCTTGCCCCCGGTAAGAGTGCCGGTCTTGTCCACCAGCAGCGTATCAATTTTATAAAGCCTCTCCAGGGCCCCGGCGCTGCGGATGAGGATACCGTGCTCGGCGCCCTTGCCCGTGCCCACCATAATCGCCGTGGGCGTGGCCAGCCCCAGGGCACAGGGGCAGGCGATAATCAGCACGGCGATGAAGTTGAGAAAAGCGTAAGTCAAAGAAGGGGCGGGGCCGAAAAAGTACCATATTATAAAGGTAACCAGGGCGATACCGATAACCACCGGCACGAAATAGCTGGCGATGATATCGGCCAGGCGCTGGATGGGCGCCTTGCTGCCCTGGGCCTCTTCCACCAGGCGCACGATTCTCGCCAGCGTGGTGTCCTTACCGATGCGGGTGGCCTCGAACTGAAAGCTGTCCGTCTTATTGATGGTCGCCCCGATAACCTCGTCGCCCGGTTTCTTCTCCACGGGCAGGCTCTCGCCGGTGACCATGGACTCGTCGAGAGCGGGGCTGCCCTGCCGGATAACGCCGTCCACGGGCACGCGCTCGCCGGGGCGCACCAGAACGAGGTCGCCGACCCTCACCTCTTCAACGTCTATCTCGACTTCTTTGCCCTCGCGAACGACCAGGGCGGTCTTCGGCTGGAGGCCGACGAGTTTTTGAATCGCCGACGAGGTCTGGCCCTTGGCCCTGGCTTCCAGGAAACGCCCCAGCAGAATCAGGGCGACAATCATCGAGGAGGTATCGAAATAGAGATGGGGGGCCACGCCGCCAATGGTCAGCACCGAAGGGAAAACCACAGCGACGGCGCTGTAGAAATAAGCGGCGGAAGTGCCCACGGCGATGAGCGTGTTCATGTCCGCGGTGCGGTGCTTCAGGGCGGCCCAGAACCCGCGATAGAACCGCCAGCCCGCCCAGAACTGCACGGGGGTGGCAAGGGCCCAGAGAAGATAAGGCTTACCGGAGAAGCCCGGCAGGTACATCAATGCCATGACGGCGGCGCCGAAGACCACGGCGAAGATAAAACGTGTCCGGACGCTTTTAATCTCGCGCCGCGCCGCCATGGCGACGTCTTCCAGCGTCTCGGACTCTTCACCGAGCTCATAGCCGGCGTCTCTGACCGCCCGGCGGAGGTCGGCCACGGTAACGCTGTCCAGGTACTCCACGGTGACTTTCTCGGAAGCGAGATTGACGGCGACCGAAACGACGCCAGGGACACTTTTTAAAGCCTCCTCGACGCGGGCCACGCACGAAGCGCAGGTCATACCGCGCACCGGGAAAATGGACTTTCTGTCGGCGATGCCGTAGCCCGATCCGGTAATCGTTTCCTTGATTTTACCGAGGTCCACCTGAGTTGGGTCGTACTCCAGAGAGGCCTTCTCCGAGGCGAAATTCACCCTGGCCTGGTCGATGCCGTGCAGCTTAGACAGGGCTTTCTGGACGGTAAAAGCACAGGTGGTGCAGGTCATGCCGGTGACGCGTATATTAGCCTTTTGCTGTTTTTTAGAAGCCGTGGTCATATTCAATTCTATTATATAGAAACGACAACTCAGAATCTGTGACGAACATCTCATGCATACCGCGGCAATACTTCACGAATATTAATCAGATTTTAACATTTGACTGCTATTTTGATTTATAGAAAACAAAAGGAGGCGAAAAAAGTATGTGGCGAAGTAAAAAATTTATAATTATCGCGGTGCTGACCGTCCTCGTTCTGGGAGCGGTGCTGGGCGGCGTGGCCGTGGCGCAGGCGGATGATGAAGACGCCAGCACATCTCAAACGGCGAACGTATCCACTTTCCTGGACAAGGTCGCCGAAATTTACCAGCAGAACACCGGCGTAACTATAGACGCCAGCGAGCTGCAAAATGCAATCACCGAAGCCAGCCAGCAGATAAAAGACGAAGCCCTGGACAACTATCTCCAGAAACTCGTCGAGGAAGAGAAGATAACGCAGGAACAGGCCGACCAGTTCAAAGCGTGGCTGGACGCGAGACCGACCTTCCCGACGGAACAGTTCAAGGACTGGTGGGAGTCCAGGCCGGACATGCCGGGTCTCTTCGGGCAGGGCGGCGGCATGAGAATAGCGCCAGCGCCCTTCGGGGGAATGCACCGCGGCACCGGTCAATTCGGGATGGGCTTTAAGCCCGGCAGGTGCGCGCCGGATACCGATACTGACTAATATCGCCGAAAACTAGAGCACAGACAGGGAGGAGGGGAAAATCCCCCTCCTCTCCTTTTTTAGAGAGCCGGACGAGACTGAATTTCACAATTTCTTAACAATTATGATATATATTAATATGAAACCTGAAAACGGCGGAGGCGCAGAGATGGCGGGGAAAAAGGTACTGGTGGTGGACGACGATGTAAAAACGGTGGAGCTCGTCAAGCTCTACCTGAACCGGGACGGCTACCGCGTCATCACGGCGTATAACGGCAAAGACGCCCTGGCGCTGGCCCGCGAAAGCCAGCCCGACCTCATCGTGCTGGACCTGATGCTGCCCGGCATGAGCGGGCTGGATGTCTGCCGCACCCTCCGCAAAGAATCGGATGTACCCATCATAATGCTCACGGCGCTGACCACACACGACGACCGCCTGAGAGGGCTGGACCTCGGCGCCGATGATTACGTTACCAAGCCCTTCAGTCCCAGGGAGCTCGCGGCCAGAGTGCGTGCGGTACTGCGGCGGCTGCCCGGGGAACGCGGCCCGGAAAAAATCGAGCACGGCGACCTCACGGTCGATTTTCTCAAGCACGAAGCCTTCCTGGAAGGCAGACCGCTCGGCCTGACGCCGGTGGAATTCAAGGTCCTTGGCGCCCTGGTCAGAGAGCCCGGGCGGGTGTTCAGCCGGGCGCAGATAATCAATAAAGCGCTCGGGCACGACTTCGACGGTTTCGACCGCACCATAGACGTCCACATACTCAAGCTGCGCCGCAAGCTCGAACCGGACTCGCGCCATCCCAGGTTCATCAAGACGGTCTACGGCGCCGGCTACAAGCTCATGGAGCACGACAATAATGCATAGTCTGAACTTCCGGCTCCTCGCCGCCTTCACGCTGGTAATAGTCGTCATCCTCGGCTCTACATTTTTCTTCACCTACCGCACCACCCGCAACGAGTTCGCGCGCATGGGCGAAAACCTGGAAGCCATGCAGGACAGAAGGATAGAAGTGGAGCTCGGACGGTATTACCAGTTCCAGGAAAGCTGGGAGGGCGTGCAGTCACTTGTCGCGCAGTGGGGCAATCTATACGGGCGGCGGATAATCCTCACCGACCGCGAAAACATAGTGGTAGCCGACTCGGACCAGGACCTGCTGGGAAACACCTACACCGATGACACCTCCACCGAGCCTTCGATACTGACCAGGGTGCCCCTGCCCGGCCGCATGCTCAATGTATCCGTTCCGGTGTGGCAAACACAGGTCACCCCGGGAGGCGAAGGCGACGTCGTCGGCGTTTTACGCGTGATGCCCGGCGATTACCCGGACATCAACCGCGCGGCATTGCAGGTCTCCTACGAGACCATGGGGAAATTTTTCATCTGGGGAGGCCTCCTGGCTATCGGCATAGCCATCGTGCTGGCTTTCCTGCTGTCGCGGCGCGTGCTTTCGCCGGTGAAAGCACTTATCAACGCCACCAGGCAGTTCGGCAAAGGGGACTTTTCCCGGAGGGTGGAATATAAAGACAAGGGCGAGCTCGGCGAGCTGGCGCAGTCGTTCAACTCCATGGCCGACAACCTGGAGCGTAACGAGCGCCTGCGGCGCAACATGGTGGCGGACGTCGCCCATGAGCTCAGGACTCCCCTCTCCAATTTGAAGGGTTACCTCGAAGCCATCAACGACGGCGTGGTCAAGCCGGACGAAGAGACCATCCGCTCGCTCAGCGACGAAGCCACCACCCTGTCGCGGCTGGTCAACGACCTCCAGGACCTGAGCCTGGCCGACGCGGGCGAAATCAAGCTGGACAGGCAGCCGGCGGATATCGCCGCGCTGGTCAGAGAAGCCGCCGCCGCGGTGCAGGCCAAAGGAGTCGCCAGGGGGCTGACGATAACCAACGATTTGCCGGATGCGCTCCCGGCGGTGAACATCGACGCGCACCGCATCAAGCAGGTGATGCTCAACCTCCTCGATAACGCGATAGCCCATACGGAAAAGGGAGGCCATATCATCCTGAGAGCACGGCAGCAGGGTGGTATTATATATATCAGCGTGACGGACACCGGCGAAGGCATTCCCGAGGACGAACTGCCGTTCATATTCGAGCGATTTTACAGAGTGGACAAGTCACGCGCCAGAGCGACGGGCGGCAGCGGGCTGGGGCTGACCATCGCCAAGCGGCTCGTGGAAGCACACGGCGGTAAAATAGAGGTAAACAGCCGGCCGGGACACGGCAGCAGCTTTACCTTCTCCATACCCATATCCGGGCAAATA
>CAYTZI010000066.1:0-11834 GCA_964442335.1 uncultured Dehalococcoidaceae bacterium
CCGAGTTGCGGAAGAAGATATTGCCGTAGCCGTCCAGGGCGTTGATGCCCTCCTGTATCCTGGCCCCGCCGCTGTCCAGAAAACCCACCACGGGTACTTTCATTTTCATGGCCAGGTCCATGATGTAACATATCTTTTTAGCGTGCATCTCACCCAGCGAGCCGCCCCGCGCCGTAAAGTCCTGGGCGTAAGCGCAGACATCGCGTCCGTTCACCTTGCCGAAGCCGGTAACAACGCCGTCCGCCGGTATGGATACCTTTTCCATCCCGAAGTTCGTCGAGTGGTGCTGGACGAACAGGTCCGTCTCCTGGAAAGTCCCCTTATCGAAGAAGAGGTCGAGCCTCTCACGAGCGGTGAGCTTGCCGGACTCATGCTGCTTCTGGACGGCTTTTTCCCCGCCCCCGGCCTTCAGTTCGGCTTCGAGCTTTGCCAGCTTTTCTAAGTCTTTTCTCAATCGGCACCTCGCTCAGGGGATTAAAAACAAGATAATGATAACATAAGGAGTGTGAACGGGCAAACATACAGGCTGCTCTGCGAACAGCACGTACTCCCGAAAAAAGTCGTCGAGAGAGATTGGCGAAAAAGCCCCCGCCCCCTTAAACCTCAAATTTGACTTTTGAGTTTTGAGATTTGAGTTTATCTCCTACCCCCGGTACCGCTCCTCTTTCCACGGGTCGCCGTGGTTATGGTACCCCGCCCGCTCCCAGAACCCGGGCTCGTCTTTGTCCGTGAAGCGGATGCCCGTCACCCACTTGGCGCTCTTCCAGAAATAGAGCCGCGGCACTACCAGCCGCACCGGACCGCCGTGGTCTATCGTCAGCGGGGTGCCGTCGTGCTTGAGAGCGAACAGCGCGTCATCCCCGAAGAAATCGTCCAGGGGCAGGTTCGTGGTGAAACCTCCCGCCGCCTGTACTACCACATGCTTTGCTTCCCCCTTTACGCCTGCGATGTCCCTGATGGTGCCGGTGCTCACGCCCTCCCAGGTGTTACCCAGCCTCGACCACGTCGTGACGCAGTGGATATCGGAAAAGACCTCCACCCGCGGCAGCGCGGTGAACTCGTCGTAGGTCAGCGTGCGCTCGTTCTCCACTAGTCCGTCGATGGTGAAAGTCCATTTCTTTATATCGATAGAGGGCGTTTTCCCGTAATGCAGCACCGGCCATTTGTCGGTAAGCCTCTGTCCCGGAGGCACCCGGTCCTGCCTCAGTGTGTCCGGGCTGATGATACGTTTAATTTCGCTCATATTGATTTAATATATCATGCCTTCCCTCTATCGAGAAAAGTACTTTTGTCTCTTTACTTGCGGCAACAATCACTTTCGTGTTTCGAATTTCTATATTCGTATTTCGTATTTCTCATGAAGGTGCTAAAATAGGTGTTGAAAAACGATGAATACCGTTCTGCCGGTAACGCGCTGCGGCGATGCCCTGTTCCGTTGGGGTGAAAAGACCTATGTCATGGGCGTGGTCAACCTCAGCCCGGACTCTTTCTCCGGGGACGGGCTCGGCGACGACGTGGAAGCGGCGGTAGCGCAAGCCAGGCGCATGGTTGCCGAGGGCGCCGATATCATCGATGTAGGCGGAGAGTCTACCCGACCGGGCATAGAGCCCACCAGCGATATAGACGAGGAGCTGCGGCTGGTCGTCCCCGTTATTGAGAGGCTTGCGGGAGAAATATCTGTCCCCGTCAGTATCGATACTTATAAATCAGCCGTGGCGGGCCGGGCGCTGGAGGCAGGCGCCGCCATGATTAACGATATCTGGGGACTGAAACGCGACCCCTCCCTTGCCCGCCTCGCCGCGGAAAAACGGGTCCCCATCATTCTGATGGCCAACCAGCGCGACGCTCCCCCCAGAGCCGGCATCCTGGCGAAGGTCCTCGCGGACCTGCAGTCGGGCATTGACATTGCCCTCGAAGCCGGTGTCCCGCCGGAAAGCATCATCGTCGACCCCGGTATAGGTTTCGGAAAGACCCTGGAGCAGAACCTGGAGCTGGTCAACCGCCTCAGCGAGCTTAAAACGCTGGGCAAACCCGTTTTACTGGGTACATCGCGAAAATCGATGATAGGCCTGGTTCTGGACCTGCCGCCGGAGGAACGCCTTGAAGGGAACCTGGCGGTTACGGCCATTGGTATAGCCAACGGGGCGGATATGGTGCGGGTGCACGACGTCCGGCAGACGGTGCTGGTCTGCCGCATGAGCGATGCTATCATCAGAAGGGGGTCGGTCGATGACTGAAACGGTTACGGCTTATCTCAGCCTCGGTTCTAACCTGGGCAACCGCGAAGAGAACCTGGACATGGCTCTGAAGCTCCTTTCCGAGCGGATGAGGATGGGGAAGGTCTCCTCGATATATGACACGGAGCCCGTCGGCATGGTCAATCAGCCGCGTTTTCTGAACCTGGCCTGCGAGGTCTTTACCCGCCTGACGCCGGAGGGTCTGCTGGCCCTGTGCAAGGGGATCGAGCGGAAGATGGGCAGGTACAGCCGGTCGGGCGAGCCGCGCATCATCGACATAGATATCATTCTCTACGGGGACACCGTATTGGATACGCGCGAACTCGTGATACCGCATCCCAAAATGGCGGAGAGGTCGTTTGTGCTGATACCCCTCGCCGAGATTGCCCCGGACCTGGTCCACCCGGTCCTGAAGAAGACCATCAAGGAGCTTAACAAAGCCGCAAAAGAGGTCCAGGGCATTATGAAGCTGGACGGCAAGTAAAGGGGTGATTTAAATCCCTCTCCTGTCTCCCTTTACGAGAGGGAGACATCAATACCCCAAGGGGAGTGCGTAGCGAGAGGGGGCGGAGCCCCCTCTCAAATTCCTTCCCCCTTCCTGCCAGGAGAGGGGGATTAAGGGGGTGAGGTTGTCGATGTATGAGATAGTTGTTGAAAAATATTTCGAAGCCGCGCATTACCTCAGGGGCTATCAGGGCAAGTGCGAAAAAGTCCACGGGCACCGCTATAAAGTGGTGGTCAGGGTTGAAGCCGGAAAGCTCAACGACATCGGGCTGGCCTATGATTTTACCGATTTGAAACGGTATCTCAAGGAAATCCTTGAGCGCTACGACCACGCCTGCCTTAACGATATCAAGCCTTACGACAGGATAAACCCCTCCGCGGAGAACCTCGCCGCCGCTATCTTTAAAGAGCTTAAAAAGAAGCTCGGCGCGGAGCCCGTCACTCTCAAAGCCGTGGAGGCATGGGAGTCCCCGGAGCAGGGCGTAGCTTACCGGCCGGACTGAATAACCGGCGATTAGCCATTTTCCGTTTTCAATTAGCTATTCTATTTGACCGTATCAAACAGCGTTCACTATAATTACTGCTCGGGACTACAACGATGGCCGGAAGAAGACACAAAGCCAGGAGAATTGCCCTCCAGGCGCTGTACGAGGTCGATTCCGTAGCGCGCCGACCGGAGGCGGTAACCGAACGCCTGCTCGCCGAAGCCGGACTGTCCGAAGAGAACAGCCAGTTCGTCCGCGAGCTGGTAAACGGCACCCTGAAACACCGGGAGGAAATCGACCGCAATATACAAAAGCACGCCCCGGCCTGGCCGGTCGACCAGATAGCGATAATCGACCGCAATATCCTCAGACTTGCAATCTTCGAAATTTTATTTGATAATAAAGTACCGGTAAGAGTTGCGGTAAGTGAAGCGGTGGAACTGGCGAAAACGTTCGGAAGCGATAAATCATCCAAGTTCGTGAACGGGGTACTGGGGGTGGTCAGCGCGCAGGCCGACCGCGATAAAGCTTGATAAAGGGGGAAAAAGTGGCAACTGTGTTTGATAAGATAAAAGCGATAGTCGTGGAGCAGCTCAGCGTCGAAGCGAAGGACGTCGTGCCCACGGCCAGCTTTGTCGAAGATTTAGGCGCCGACTCTCTGGACCTCGTGGAACTGATAATGTCCCTGGAAGAGACTTTCAGCACCCAGGACCGTAAAATCGAGATACCGGATGAAGCCGCTGAGAAAATCATTACCATCCAGGACGCCATCGACTATCTTAAAGACCAGGGGATAGAATAGGCTTTCACCCTCCCCGGTATCACCGGGTATATCAATCTCAACGCCCGGCCGAGCGGGATTTTTTTATATCCCTTTTGCCCAGGCAACCGCATTGGTGAAAATCTGCAGTCCGTAGAGGTCATCCCGCAGCTTTTCCCTCGTCCAGCGGGGGTGCTGGGTCCACCGGATAAAGTCCTCCGGGTGGGGCATTAGTCCGAAGATGCGGCCGGTGGCGTCACAGATGCCAGCGATGTCATTAACCGAGCCGTTGGGATTATCAGGATAGCCCGCGCCGGTCTTCCCCTGCTCGTCGACGTACTGGACGACGATGTTAAGCTTTTCGAGCATGCCGGGCTCGGCGACCAGCTTGCCCTCGCCGTGAGCGACGGGGGCATAGACGCGGTCGATTCCTCTGGTAAAGACGCAGGGGCTCTCTTCGTTTGCCTTGAGATAGACCCAGCGGCACTCGAACTTGCCGGAATCGTTATTGGTCAGGGTCACCGGCTGGGCGCTCTGACCGGGGATGCCCGGCAGGATGCCTGTTTTCACGAGCACCTGGAAGCCGTTACAGATACCCAGCACGAGGCGGCCGTCCTCGACGAATTTTTGTACATCCTCGCCGAGGCGGAGCCGGATTTCGTTGGCCATGATGCGACCTGCCGAGATATCGTCGCCGTAGGTAAAGCCCCCCGGAATGACGGCGATATGATAGTCCGAAAGCCTCTTTTCTTTCCGGAAAAGCTCGGTGACCGGGGCGGAAACCACCTCGGCGCCCGCCGTCTCAAACGCGATTTGCGTATCGACATCGCGGTTGGTGCCCGGGGCGCGCAGCATCAGGACTTTTACTTTAGGCATTTTTGCTTACCACCTCAGTGGCTTTTGCCATGCCTCCTTTAAATCGGTGATATCGGCGGAAAGCACGACATTGCCTTTAAGACCATAGACCTCAAGTTTATCATCATCGGTTACCCGGCCTATCTCGGCGAAGTCGACTCCGGACATAGCTTTTTCAAACTCTGCTTTATTCTCCGGTGCCACTTCAACCAGGAAGCGTGAGTTGGACTCGGAGAAGAGGACAAAGTCATTCCGGTCTATTGGCTCTCCGAGCGGTACCTTCTTTAAATCAACCGTCATGCCCAGGCCGCCGGCGAAAGCCATCTCCGCCGCCGCCACGCCTATTCCCCCCTCGGAGAGGTCGTGGGAGGCCGCCACCAGCCCCTTTTTCATCGCGCCGGAGAGGGCGTTCATCAGCTTCTTACCCTTCTCCGGGTAGACCTTCGGTACGCTATTGCCGATGAAGCCATGATTGGCGAAGTAATGTGAGCCGCCCAGTTCGTTATGCGTCGCACCGACGATATAGACCGGGTCGCCGGACTGCTTGCAGTCCATGGAGACGCACTTATTGATATCGTCCACGACGGCCATGGCGGAGATGAGGAGGGTGGGCGGGATACAGATGCTTCCCTGCTCTGTCTCGTACTCGTTATAGAGGCTGTCCTTGCCGGAAATAAAAGGAGCGCCGTAGACCCTGGCGATATCGTAGCAGGCCTGCGCGGCGCGCACCAGCGAGCCCAGGCGGTCCGGCTTTTCCGGGTTGCCCCAGCAGAAGTTATCCAACAGGGCGACCTCATTCAGGTCGCCGCCGACGGCTACCACCTGCCGCAGGGCCTCGTCGATGGCGGAGGCGGCCATCCAGTAGGTATCGATATCACCGTACTTTGGGTTAATGCCGTTGGAAATAATAATGCCCTTGCTGGAATCAGCCAGCGGACGGATAACGGCGGCGTCGCCGGGGCCGTCGTTGGCCGCACCCACAAGAGGCTTCAGGACGCTCGTGCCCTGCACCTCGTGGTCGTACTGGCGGACGACCCACTCCTTGCTGCAAACATTCCACGAGCCGAGGATTTTCTTAAGGTCGGAGGAGAAGTCGGTGGGACACTTGAAATCGGGCTCGGGGTGGAGGGGCGGCTGCCACAAAGCCTCGCGCTCGAGCTGGGGCAGGCCCCGGTGCAGGAACTCCATATCGAGGTCGGCGACGAGATTGCCTTCGTAATAGAGCTTAAGACGCATATCATCGGTGAACTCCCCGATGACGGTCGCCTCGACGTCTTCGTTGCGCATAATCGCCATGAGCTTTTCCAGGTTCTCCGGCGGGACGGCCAGCAGCATGCGCTCCTGCGATTCCGAGACCCAGATTTCTGTATAAGAGAGGCCGGAATATTTCAGCGGCACTTTCTCGAGGTCGACGCGGACGCCGGTCTCTTCCGCCATCTCGCCCACCGCCGAGGAAAGCCCCCCGCCGCCGCAGTCGGTGATGCGCCGGTAAAGAGCGAGGTCGCGCGCCTGTAAAATAGCGTCGAGGGCTTTCTTCTCCACGATGGGGTTGCCGATCTGCACGGAGCTCGAGGAGAGGGTCTCCGACTCCTTGTCGAGCTCGCCGGAAGCGAAAGTCACGCCGTGGATGCCGTCGCGTCCCGTCTTGCCCCCCACCACCACCACGAGGTCGCCGGGCTGCTGCATGCCTTTCTGGCTCATCGATGTCGGCATGATGCCCACCGTGCCGCAGTAGACCAGCGGGTTGCCCACGTAACGCTCGTCGAAAAAGATAGAGCCGTTAGACGTGGGAATGCCCATTCTGTTACCGTAGTCGGCCACGCCGGCGCGCACGCCCTTGAAGATGCGGCGCGGGTGCAGGACGCCCTTCGGCAGGTCGGCGTGGGGCAGGTCGGGGGGACCGAAGCAAAAGACATCGGTGTTCATGATGGGCTTTGCCCCCAGCCCCGTCCCGAGGGGGTCGCGGATAACGCCGCCGATGCCTGTCGCCGCGCCGCCGTAGGGCTCCACCGCCGAGGGGTGGTTGTGCGTCTCCACCTTAAAGCAGACGGCGTAGCGCCCGTCGAAATCGATTACCCCCGCGTTGTCCCTGAATACGGAGAGGCACCAGGGTTTATCGAGCTCGCGGGTGACCTTCATCACCGTGCTTTTCATCAGGTTATCGATGAACTTTTTACCGAGCTTTATTTTTGCCTTGAAGGTCTTGTGGCAGCAGTGCTCGGACCACGTCTGCGCCAGAGTCTCCAGCTCCACGTCGGTGGGCTGCCGCCCGAGCTTTTTAAAGTAGTCCTGGATAATGCGCATCTCCTGGATATTCAGCCAGAAGCGGCCGCGGCTGAGGTCCATCAAAGCGTCATCGTCCATGGCGGCGGTATCGATATTTTCCAGACTGAAGTTATAGGTAGCGGAGCGCAGCGCCACTACTTCTTTATGGGCTACGATGTGCTGTACGATGCTATTGACCAGGAGCTTGTCCGAGATATACTTTACGATATCGTCGGACAGGTCGCCCCAGAAGAGGTGTTTCTTAGCGGTCCTGACGGCGGTGACGGTATCTATACCGAGGTCGCGGATGCCTTTTTTGACGCTCTCTTCAACGGGGTCCATCACGCCGGGGTTGTAGGCGACCTCCACCAGGCGGGCGCCGGGCGGGGCGGGGCTGTCTCCGGCGGCGTACTCCTCGACAATGGGGTCGGTGAGAAGCTCCCGGCAGATGAGCGAAAGCTGTTTTTCGTCGAGTCTGCCTTCCAGCAGGTAGACGCTGCTAACTTTAACGCGTTCGACGGACCTGATGCCGAGGTCAAGGATGTCCTTGAGTAGCCCCTCCGAGCGGGGGTCGGCGAAGCCGTTTTTTACGGAGACCTCGATGCGGTACAATGTAACTCCTTTTCTCCTGTCATTGCGAGCCATTGACGACTACGTATTGCGATTTATCTCACATACCCTCTTATCAATCCTTCCCATCAGGAAAGTAATCCAGCGGCTCGGCTCTTTATCCTGGGCAAAATCGTAGCCGGCGTAAACGGAATCGAAAGCATCGGCGAAGTAGCGTCCGTCCGCCGCCTTATTATGCGCATATTCCAGCATACTTTGAAAGTCCGGATGGGCGACGGCGTAAGGGAACATCGAGAGCACATCCAGGACGCGCAGGATGCCGTACTTGACGGCCGGGTACTGGAGGCTCATGAAACGCCTGCCCACCCCGAAGCCGTGCAGGTTCGCCCGCACCCGCCAGTGCTCCAGAAGCAAGTCTATCGCCCCCTTGAGGTCCGGGGACTGCCGGTACTGCCTGTACTGGCCGAGCAGCATGAGTATATTCAGGTTGTCCATGGGGCAGGCGTCTATCTCCGGGCTGTCATAGCAGTTCCATCCGTCGCGGCTGGTCCGCGAGTTCATCACCAGCCGGATATATTTCAATATCCGGGGGTCGTCGCGGTAGCCCATCTTCGCCAAAGAAGAAATAAGGATGGCGGACATGCAGAAATAGTTGTCGCAGACGTTAAGTGGAATAGTAAAGGAGCCGTCCGCCGACTGAAACCGGAAAATTCCCTCCGCCTCCCTCTCCAGTCCCAAATCTTCGACAGACAATCCGACATCAGCCAGAAAGAAGAGGTCCCAGTAAGCCTTTCCGGTCTCCGTGTAGTGCACCCGGCCGGACTTTAGAGCCGGGATGCCGGCGTCATCGCCCCTGAGGCGTTCAACAATTTTTCTTACAGCGGGGTCACGGAGCACGGGGGCGACATCGGAGGTGGTGTCAAGAAGCTGTGTTTCTACGGCGTACCTGAACCAGGCGGGACCCGCCAGCAGCCAGTCGAGGACTTTTTTCTCCAAGATTATCGTCTGCAAACCAGCGTTTTTCCGGAGTTTTCGCGAGGAAGCTCTGACACCTATATTTTACCGTTTTTCGGGGGAGAGGTAAAGGGGGAGGTGAACAGTAATCAGTTACTAGTTTCTAGTTATTAGTTGGGAAAAGGGGAGGGGGTGAAAGACCCCTCCCCCCTGAGTCATAAATTAAACCTTTTCCGCCGTGGCTTTAGCACGCTCTTCCGTGGTAAGCTCGGCGAGTCGTTTGACCTCTTTCACGTCCAGCCCGAGCCCCTTTGCCACGCGGGTGCCGTACTCGGGGTCGGACTTGTAGAAAACGGCGGCCTGCCGGAGCTGGATGCGCTTGTGGGCGTTACAGAGGTGAGTGGTGATATTGCCTATAAGGTGGTCGCGGTCCTCGTCAGTCATGACGCGGCGGTAAAGCTCGCCGGCCTGGAAAGCGTCGTCGTTGGGATGGCTGTAGGGCTGCCGGGCTGCATTGCCGGAGACCTTGGACGGGGGCTCGGCGGCGGCGGGGTCGGGCTCCGGCCCGCCGAAGCTGTTGGGATAGTAGTTGGGGCCATTGCCGCTGTTATCCCCGAAAGCCATGTAGCCGTCGCGCTGGTAGTAGTTGACGGCGTTCTTGGGGCGGTTGATGGGCAAAAGCTGGTAGTTGGGACCCAGCCGGTGGAGATGGGTGTCGTGGTAAGAGAACAGTCTGCCCTGAAGCAGCTTGTCCGGCGAGGCCGCAATGCCGGGGACGAAGTTGGCGGGGGAGAAAGCGGCCTGCTCTACCTCGGCGAAGTAGTTCTGCGGGTTCCTGTTCAGCACCAGCCGGCCGATGGTAAACGGGGGGACGTCGGCATGGAACCAGACCTTGGTGACGTCAAAGGAATCGAAGCGGTATTTTTCCACTTCCTCCGGCGTCATTATCTGCATTTCGAGTCGCCACGAAGGATAATCGCCCCGCTCGATAGCCTGGAAAAGGTCGCGGGTGGCGTGGTCGGGGTCTTTTCCCTTCATCTCGGTCGCTTCGTCCCGCGTCAGATTAGCGATACCCTGCTCGGTCTTGAAATGGTACTTTACCCAGAAATACTCGCCCTTGGCGTTGTACCACTTGAAGGTATGGCTGCTGTAGCCGTTCATATTGCGAAAGGTGCGCGGCGTGCCGCGGTCGGAGAAAAGGATGGTGACCTGGTGGACGGATTCCGGCGTCAGCGAAAGGAAGTCCCAGAACATGTCCGCGTCCTTGAGGTTGCTGCCCGGGTGCCGCTTCTGCGTGTGGATAAAGTCCGGGAACTTTAGGGGGTCGCGGATAAAGAAGACGGGGGTATTGTTGCCGGTCATGTCATAGTTGCCCTCTTCCGTGTAGAACTTGAGGGCAAAGCCGCGGGGGTCTCTCTCGGCGTCGGCGGAACCCCTCTCCCCGCCGACCGTCGAAAAGCGGGCGAAGACCTCTGTGCGCTTGCCGATTTCCGAGAGGAATTTCGCTCTGGTGTATCTGGTGACATCGGCGGTCACCTCGAAGTAGCCGTGTGCGCCCGTGCCCTTGGCGTGGACGACGCGCTCCGGGATACGCTCGCGGTCGAAGTGCCCGAGCTTTTCCAGCAGGTGCGTGTCCTGCATGAGAATGGGGCCGGTGCTGCCCGCGGTCTTGGAATTCTGGTCGTTATCCACAGGCGCCCCGAAGCCGGTGGTATAGGTCTTTTTGTTCTTCGCCATTTTTGTCTCCTCTTTGCCGTTTATTTGCCCCGATGCCCGATGCACCGGTAATTAATATCATAATACTCCGTAAAAAAATACAATGCTGTGACTTTTCTCCTTTTTTATCCTGCCTGATTATTGCATTATAAATAGTAATAATGCTTTAAATACGCCCGGGAAATATATATCGTTAACAGGAGGATAGATATGGTAAAGCACGCGGGCGACCTCATGCCCAGGGAAATAAAAAAAGACATTTTCTGCGTCGGCGCGGTGGACTGGGACAGGCGGCTCTTCGATTCCCTCATACCGCTGCCCGACGGCACCAGCTACAACGCCTACCTGATTAAAGGTAAGGAAAAGACGGCGCTTATCGACACGGTGGACCCGCCGATGAAGGGCGTCCTGTTCAGCAACCTCGACCAGCTCGGAGTTGAGAAAATCGACTACGTAATCTTCAACCACGCCGAGCCGGACCACTCCGGCTCTATCGTCGAGGTGCTGGAGAAATTTCCGGAAGCCATCACCGTCTGCACTCCCAAGTGCAAGGGGATGCTCATCGACCGTTTTCATGTGGCCGGGGACAGGTTCAAGACGATCGAAGACAAAGAAACGATACCCCTGGGGGGACGGACTCTGGAGTTCATCCATGCCCCCTGGGTGCACTGGCCGGAGACCATGCTGACGTATTTACAAGAGGAGAAAATACTCTTTCCCTGCGACTTCTTCGGGTCGCACCTGGCCACCACGGACCTCTACGTGCGGGACGAGGGTCAGGAATACGAGGCCGCCAGGCGCTACTGGGCGGAAATCATGATGCCCTTCCGGCTCCAGATACAGAAGAACCTGGAAAAGATAAAGGACTACGATATCGAGATAATCGCTCCCAGCCACGGCCCGATGCACGATAAAGCGGAGTTCATCATCGAAGCGTACCGCAGTTGGGCTTACGACGAACCGGAAAATATCGTGGTGATACCTTACATTTCCATGCACGGCAGCACCCGCGCTATGGTCGCCCACCTCGTCGAGGCCCTGACCCGCCGGGGCGTCACGGTAAAGCAGTTCGACCTTGCCGCGAGCGATATCGGCAAGCTGGCCGCAGCCCTGGTGGACGCCGCCACGATAGTCATCGGCACGCCCACCGTCCTGACCGGCCCGCACCCCAACGTGGCCTATGCCGCTTTCCTGGCCAACGCCCTGAAACCCAAGACAAAATTCGCCTCTATTATCGGGTCATACGGGTGGGGGACCAGAGCCGTGGAGCAGCTTGCGGCGATGCTGCCCAACCTCAAGGTGGAAATAATCGACCCGGTGATAATCAAAGGTTATCCCAGGGAAGTCGATTTAGAGTCGCTGGACAAGCTCGCGGATACGATAGTCGCTAAACATAAGGCAGCCGGTATTGCCTGAAAATAACACGCTGAAAGGAGAAAGATGATAAAAATCGGCAAGGAATCCAAACTGAAACCGGGGGAGGCCGTA
>CAYTZI010000067.1:0-11694 GCA_964442335.1 uncultured Dehalococcoidaceae bacterium
TGTCATTCTGAGGAGCGAAGTGACGAAGAATCTCGGGGTAAGGGAGGTCGCTATACGAATAAACCCCGCCACTCCGAGACCCTTCGCTTCGCTCAGGGTGACAAGTACCAAACAAACCGAACCTTGAATACTGAATATAAACCTGTTTGAGAGGGGGATTAAGGGGGTGAGTATCAAAAACCAAACTTAAACAAACAGTACCCCCCGGAATTTAACACAACCTTAACATTCCCTTAAACCGCCTTTAAAGTCCCGCGTTTACAATTAATCATGAAAGAGATGATTAAGAGTAAAAAGGAGAACCAATTGTTCAGGTCAGTTAAAAAATGGCTCATCCCCCTGGCGCTGGCGCTGGCGGCCGCCATCTTAGTTACCGGCTGCGGCAGCGGCGCGACCACACCCGTACCCACGCCGCCCATCGGGCCGGGGACGCCTTCTCTCACGGGCTCGTTCAAAATCATCGGCTCGAACACGGTAACGCCCCTGAGCTCGATATGGGCGGAAAACTTCATGGAAGCCAACCCGCAGGTCAGTATCGCGGTCAGCGGGCCGGGCTCCGGGGTGGGCATTGCCGCCCTTATCGACGGCACCACGGACGTCTGCCAGGCTTCACGGGCGATAAAGGAAGCGGAGATAGCCCAGGCACACGAAAAGGGCGTCGACCCCTACGAAATACAGGTCGCCACGGACGCCCTGTCCGTCGTGGTGAACCCGGCCAACCCGGTGGATGAACTGACCATCGCGCAGCTCTCAGGGATTTACACCAACCAGATAACCAACTGGAAAGAGGTCGGCGGCAACGACTTGCCGATAGTCGCCCTCTCCCGCGACAGCAACTCCGGCACCTTTGCCTACTTCCTCGAGGACGTCGTCCAGATGCCGGGGCTGCCCACGGCGGACAAGACGCTACAGTACGGCGGCAAGGTGCTGATGCTCCCCTCGACTCAAGAGGGCATCACACAGGTCGCGAAAAACTCCAACGCCATCTTCTACTCCGGCCTGGGGTACGTCAACGACACCGTGAAAGCAATCGGCGTGAAAAAGACCGCCGACGACCCGGCGGTAAAGCCGAGCGTGGCCACCGCCCTGGACGGCACCTATCCGATATCACGTCCCCTTTTCTACTACACCAACGGAGCGCCGACGGGCGTTATCAAGTTCTACATAGACTACTGCCTCTCCCCGGAAGGTCAGGAGGAAGTGCTGACGGCCGGCTTCGTGCCGCTGCCTCAATAAGGGAGTAGAACCGAATAAGTGCTGCAGCAAGAGATTGCCCCCGCAGCCGCGGCGGTCCCCGACCGGGGACTTAAACGGCGGCTGCGGCTGGGCGAAAGGATTGTTGAGGGCTGGATATTCCTGGCGGGAATGCTGGCGATAGTAGTCCTGCTGGGGATTATCTTTATCCTGCTCAAAGAAGGCCTGCCCGTCTTTGGCCATACCAATCCCTGGGACTTCCTCTTCGGCACCAGGTGGTATCCCCTCGCCGACCCTCCCGTCTTCGGCATCGCGCCGTTCTTCGTGTCCACCCTGATGATAACGCTTATTTCCACGGCGGTGGCGGTGCCCGTCGGCGTGGCCTGCGCCGCCTATCTGTCCGAGGTGGCCCCGGCAAGAATCAGCGAGGCGGTAAAGCCCGTGATAGAGATACTGGCGGGCATACCCTCGGTGATGATGGGGTTCATCGGGCTGGCGCTGCTTTCGCCTTTCGTACAGAGCCTGTTCAACCTGCCCACGGGGCTCTGCGGGCTCACGGCGGCGATAATGCTCTCGCTGATGAGCCTGCCGATAATCGTCAGCGTCTCCGAGGACGCGCTGCACGCCGTGCCCGGAGAGTTCAAAGAGGCCTCTTACGCGCTCGGGGCAACGAAGTGGGAGACGATATGGCACGTGTGCATACCCGCCGCCCTCTCCGGCATAGCCGCCGCCATCATGCTGGGGGTGGGGAGGGCGATAGGCGAGACGATGACGGTCCTGATGGTGGCCGGAAACGCCCTGGCGGTGCCCGCCTCGCCTACCGACCCCATGACCACGATGACCGCCGCCATAGCCAACGGCATCGGCAACGCCGTCCGCGGCGGCCCGCAGTACCAGGCCATCTTCGCCATCGGGCTGGTGCTGTTCATCCTGACCCTGGCGGTCAACATCATCGCCGAAAGGGTGCTGGAGCGGCAGAAAAGGAAATTCCCCAGGTAGTAAAAAATGACGACGGCCGTTTTAAACTCGCGTAAAATCACCCAGCAGACCGCTTTTATGTTTCTAGCGCTGGCCACGGTCATTACCGTGACGCCGGTGCTGTTCATCATCATCTACACGGTCGTCCAGGGGGGCGGGGCGATAAGCTGGGACTTTGTCTCCCAGTTCCCCTCGCAGGCGGGCAAAGCCGGCGGCATCTTCCCGGCCATTATCGGGACTTTTTACCTCATGCTGGGCACCCTCATTTCCGCTCTGCCCGTCGGGGTGCTGGCGGGGATTTATCTCACCGAATACGCGCGGGACAACTGGCTGACACGGCTCGTCAATCTGGCTATCGTGAACCTGGCGGGCGTGCCGAGCATCGTTTTCGGGCTTTTCGGGCTGAGCGTGTTCGTGCTGGCATTTAACTTCGGGCTATCGCTGCTTTCGGCCAGCCTGACCCTGGCCGCCCAGGCGCTGGCGATGGTCATCACGACTTCCCGCGAGGCGCTGCTGGCCGTGCCGAGGGAATACCGGGAAGGCAGCCTGGCCGTGGGCGTGACGAAATGGCAGACGGTGCGGCACATCGTTCTGCCCCAGGCCATGCCGGGCATCATCACCGGGGCGGTCCTGGCGATAAGCCGCGCCGCCGGGGAGACCGCGCCGATACTGGTGGTGGGGGCGGCTTTCCTGCTTCCCGCCCTGCCGAATTCGCCTTTCGACCAGTTTATGGCGCTGCCCTATCACCTCTACACCACCGCCGCCCACATCCCCAACATGCCCAAACAGACGATATGGGGCATCGCCCTGATGCTCCTTATCGTGGTGCTTTCCTTTGATATCCTGGCGGCGGCCATCAGAATCAGAACGAGGCGGAGGAAACATCTATGAACATCAACATCAGCGTGCCGGATATTGCCCAGAGGCCCGTGGAGCAATGCGCCACCAAGATAAACGCGGTAAATGTGAACCTGTTTTACGGCGCTTTCCAAGCCCTCAGAAACATCTCTCTGGATATACCGTCGTGCGCGATAACGGCCATCATCGGCCCGTCCGGCTGCGGCAAGTCGTCCCTGCTGCGTCTTTTTAACCGCATGAACGACCTTATTCCCGGGGCGAGAGTGGAAGGTAACGTTGAGCTTGACGGTATTCCCATCTACGAACCTAAAATCGACGTCGTGGAGCTGAGGAAAAGGGTGGGCATGGTCTTCCAGAAGCCCAACCCCTTCCCGATGTCGGTATTCGAGAACGTCGCCTACGGGCCCAAAAGGCACAGTATAAAAGGCCGGGGCCGGCTGGAGGAAACCGTGGAGAAAAGCCTGCGGCAGGCGGCGCTCTGGGACGAGGTCAAGGACAAGCTGGGGCAGTCCGGGCTGGCGCTCTCCGGGGGGCAGCAGCAGCGGCTCTGCATCGCCCGGGTGCTGGCGGTGGAGCCGGAGGTGATTCTGATGGACGAGCCGTGCAGCGCCCTCGACCCCGTCGCCACGCTGAAAATCGAGGACTTGATGCGCAGCCTGTCCGGGGAATACACTATTATCATCGTCACCCACAACATGCAGCAGGCGGCGAGGGTATCGGACACGACCGCCTTCATGATGATGGAGCCGGACAGGGCGGGAACGCTGGTGGAATACGGCCCGACCGCCCGGCTGTTCACCAACCCTAAAGACAAGCGCACCGAAGACTACATCACCGGTCGGTTCGGGTAGCCTTAAGGAGAGAAAATGGAGACGAGAACGGCATTTCACAAGAGACTGAGGGAGATACAGGACGATATCCTGGCGATGGGCAGCATGGTCAGTAAAGCCATCCTGCGCTCCGTCGAAGCGCTCAAGGAGCGCGACCTGGAACTGGCCGGGCAGATTATCGACGACGATAAGAAGGTAAACCACAAACGGTTCGAAATCGAGGAAAAGTGCGTGGAGCTCATCGCCACGCAGCAGCCCATGGCGAGCGATCTGCGGACTATCCTGGGGGTGCTGAACATCGTGTCCGAGGTGGAGCGCATCGGGGACTACGCCGAGGGCATTGCGAAAATAGCCGTGATGATAGGGGACGAGCCGCCGCTGAAGCCCCTTATCGATATCCCCCGCATGGCGGAGCAGACGGCGGATATGCTGCGTCGCAGCCTGGACGCCTTTATCAACCGGGACGCGGAGGCGGCCAGGAAAATCAGCGACGAGGACGACGTCATCGACCATCTTTACGACCAGGTCTTCCGCGAGCTGCTGACATTCATGGCGGAGGACCCCAAGACCATCACGCGGGCGACGCGGCTGATATGGGTGGCGCATAACCTGGAGCGCGCCGCCGACCGCGTTACCAATATCTGCGAACGGGTGGTCTTCGTGGTGACGGGCAAGATGGAGGAAATCGGGGCTTCAAAGTATTGACATAAGCATAATCAATTAGCGTTAAAAAACAATGATTATATGCAGTTGATTTTCAGCACTCACCCCCTCTCCAGTCATGTATATCTTTTATTGCCCGCCAATGTCTCCGGCTGGAGAGGGGATAAAGGGGTGAGGTCAGCACCGACAACCAAAAGCAAACAGAACCCCAAAAAGGGGGGCGGGGCGCCTTGGCGCCCCGCCCGTTTCTTTTACCGTTATATATTTTATTCGTACGAGCGCAGTCGCGGGAAGGAGTCCCGGTACCCGAACGAAGAGCTTATCGCGTCCGGAACGGCGTGGCGCCCGTCGAGGATGTCCATCGCTTCTTCCCGGTAGGCGTTCATCAGGTAAGGAATGTCGGTGACGCCGGCGCACTCCTCGGTCAGCGACATGATGTCGTCGCGGCTGATGGCCGGCACGCTGAAGCACCGCGCGCCCGCCATCATCTGCTGGAGTCCCACCCTTATCTTTTCGGCGTAGCTGTAAATGCCCAGCGCGCCGAGGGGTAGGGTCTTCATCTCGTCCGGCCCCACCAGGTCCTTGACCTCTTCGTAGCAGATGAAGATTTCCTCCGGCGTGGTGCCGAACTGGCTGACCGTGTTGGGCAGCTTGCCCTCTTTAATCCACTTCTGGATGTTCTTGCCGACCATCCCCGGAATCATCAGGGCCCGCCCCATGCAGACGGCCTTGACGAACGGCGCGCCCAGAGCCAGCGCCTTGAAAACGCCGTCCTCGCTGCTGAAGCCGCCGCCGAAGGCGATATCCGGCACGCGCTCTCCCCGGTTGGCCAGGCGCTTGCAGAACTGGTAGGCGGCCGCGTGCAGGTAGAGACTGGGCATGCCCCACTCCTCCATCATCCGCCAGGGGCTCATGCCGGTGCCTCCCCCCGCGCCGTCGATGGTCAGGAGGTCGATTTTCGCTCTGGACCCCCACTTGATGGCCATGGCCAGCTCGCGCAGGCCGTAGGCGCCGGTCTTCAGCGTGATGCGCTTGAAACCCAGTCCGCGCAGCCGCTCGACCTCGGCGTAAAAGCCCTCTTCATCGATAAAGCCGAGGCGGGAGTGGCGCTCGAACTCTTTCAGCGAGCCGTCCTCGAAAGCGGCCCGGCTGAGGGGATGGGAGGGGTCGGGGGTAACGATATAGCCGCGCTTCTGGAGCTCTAAAGCGCGCTCCAGGCTGTCCACTTTAATCTCGCCGCCGATGCACTTGGCGCCCTGGCCCCACTTGAGCTCGATGGTGTCCAGGCCGTGCTTGCGGATGACGTACTCGGCGACGCCCAGGCGGGTGTCCTCGACGTTCATCTGCACCAGTATCTCGCCGTAGCCTTTGTGGTATCTCTTATACACTTCTATACGGCGGTCCATGTCCGGCGCGGACGTTATCTTGCCGTTCTTGTCCAGCTCCAGCTGGGGGTCGATGCCGCAGACGTTCTCGCCGCAGACGAGGGTAACGCCGCTCAGGGCCGCGCCGACCGCGAAGTGGTCCCAGTTCTTGCGGGCTATCTCCGTCGAGCCCAGCGCGCCGGTGAATACCGGCACCCTCATCCTCACCTTTTTGTCCCAGCCGTATTCCGTCCCGGTGTTGACCGCCGGGAAGATGGCGGTATCCGAGTCCGGCGTCACCCCTTCCGGCAGCCCCGTGGCGCCCAGCGCGTACCCCTGGATATTGAGGTGAGAGTAATCGATGGGGTAGTCTTTATCGCCGCCGGCGGTGATGTCCCCGAAAGGTCCGGGGTAAATCAGCTCGCGACTGCGGAAGGTGGCTTTGAACACCTCGCAGTTGCCGGTGCATCCGTCGATACACCTCGAGCAGATGCCGCTCGAGGGCGCTACGTTCCGGGACCGGTTGGCGGTCCTGGTGGCGTCATCTGAATTTGGCCTCTGTAAGTTCATTTTCTTTCTCCTTTTTTATTTATATTTTTTTCACTGTTTTCTATGAAACAGATAGCCTCACGCGTATGGAGGTCGGCGACGACTTTGGCCGCGGCGCCGCCGGTAGTCTGCGGCACGTCAATCACGCGGACGACATCGCCGTACTCTTTCATTTCCGGCAGCAGGTCTTTAAAGATGCTCGGCGACTTCGTGAAGAAGGCGGTATTAAAATCGCTGGCGGGTTCGTCCGGGAAAACGGGGAGGTAGAGTATATTGGACTCCACCAGGTCCTGGAAGAAGTGCGTGCCGTAAGAGACCTCCGGCACGTGGCCGGCTTTCTCGAAGGCCACCTCCGCCATCACGGAAGAGCCGGCGATATCGGCGTAGCCGACGTTCACGCCGAGCTCGATGTTGCTGCTGCCCCACCGCCCCGGCCCCATCATCATAATACTGCCCTTCTTCTCGCGCAGGTGGTCGTTCAGCTTTCCGACCACCCTGCCCAGGCTCCTCTTCATATCCGTGGGGATTGCCGCGTATTTCCGGGGGTCAATGTATATTACGTATTCGATATCGCTGACGACCCCGGCGTTGATAGCCCGGCTGGAGCGGAAGAGTATCCGCCTGGCGGGGAGCTTTTCCGGAAGTGCCGCCTGCTGGCCCGCTAAAGCGGGAACGCGCAGGGTGCGGCACTGTAATAAATTTACTTTTACGTTGTTTTCATTATCGACATAGGCGGTGAACTCGATGTCCACCGGCTGTCCCCAGGCCTCTTCCAGCCTGGCCAGAATCTCCCCGATGATGCCGACCAGCCCCGTGCGCTCTATCAGGCTGTTGAAGGTCAGCACGAGGTTTTTATCGGCCATATCCGGCGTTTTCATCAGGAGTTCCCGCGGGTAGCCTTCCGTCATCTCGGACACGAGCATGTTCAGGGCGGGGTAGTTATCCTCGTGCATCAGGCCGGCGAAGGGCTTTGTCTGAAAGGCGTTCTCCTGGAGGTTAATGACGTCCACCAAGCGCTGGGAATACTTGGCGATTTCCGCGCCGATTTCAGGTCGGAGCGCGGGATGGCTGACGGCTATCATCCTGATGTAGTCCCCCCCCACCCGGTTGACGGCGCGGGTGCCCAGCCCGAAGACCAGCCTGATCATGCCCCTGGCGGGGTCGATGCGGTCCGTCCAGGCGTAGAGGTTCCGCGAGAACGCCACGCCCGCCAGACTCGGGAAGAAGTACTGTTTATAGGGCGTGCCGGAAACGCGCTGCACCAGTATCGCCATTTGCTCGTCGCCTTCGCCCAAGCCCCGGCGGTGGCGGTAGGCCAGTGCGTCCGGGTTCAGGGCGCTGGCGTAGACCAGCTTGATGGCGCGCAGGACGGCCTCGAGGCGCTGCTCCGGGCTGCCCTGGTTGGCGCAGAACTCGCTGCGGTACTTCCCGGCGAAGGCGTCGGTAAAGCCGTCCTCGAGCAGGCTTGACGAGCGCACGATGATGGGCGCCTGCCCGTAGTAGTCGACCATGCCGCGGAACTGCTCCATCGTTTCTTCCGGGAACTTACCGGCGAGGAACTTCTGCTCCAGCACGGCGAACTCCTCCCAGGAGAGCCTGCCGGTCTTGGAAAGCTCGAGCCGCGTCTGAAAGAGGTCGTTATTGACGAGGAAGGTAAAGAAGACGTCCGCGCCGATATAGAAAGAGTCGTGCTCCTCCAGCACCTGCGAGAAATCTATTTTCCCCTTTCTGGCGAGGAGGACGCTCCTCGCCAGCAGCATGCCGGCGGCTTTACCGCCTATCCTGCCCGACCCTATGAGCCTGTCCCTCACCTGAAGGAGGTCGTTGAGTGTCAGGTAGCGGTCGGAGAGCTGCACGAGCTTTCTGTGGTTCCCTATCATCATGCGGGAAAGCGCTTCCTTGAGCTCCAGCGTCTCCGGGGTGAGGGCCGGGGCGGCGTCTTTCTGCTCCCGGCTCTGCACGAGTCTGCGGTACACGCTGTCCCACGGTGCAATCGATTCGTAGTCGGTGCTCAGCGGCTTTTTAACGGCGGTGGCGAGAATCTGGGCGGCGGCGCCGCTGCGGGAAACGGGCTCCCAGCCTTCCGGGGAGATGCGGTGGGGCAGAAACATCTGTGGAGAGTAGCGTTCCCAGACCTTGAGCGGCTGGACGTAGATGTTCCCCACCACGTGGTACACGTCTATCAATATCTGGGTGGTATCGCGGATGCGGGATATGGCGCTGTGCCCGTGCTGGCCGCGCCTCAGGGCGAAATACGCCACCGCGCCGATCTGATAGAGGTACGGGCAGGTAACCTGGAAGAAATTAGCCAGGAGCTCATCGGTGGCCCACTCGTCGACGAGGTCGGAAAGGCTGTCGAAGATATAACATACCCTGCTGCCGCGCTGCTCGATTATGCGGTGGACCTCGCCGGAAAAATAGTCGAACCCGGGGCCGGGGTCGATTTTTATAATGTCGAGCCCGGGCTGCGGTTTAAGGATGGGGGAGTGGGCGGCAAAGCTCAGGTAAACGCAGTCGAACCCGTCCTCGATGGCCTGCCCGGCGAACGCCCGGGCGAAGTAGGGGTAGTCCTCGAGGCGGTCCACCTGCCAGACGACGTTATCGCCCTTGCGCAGCCCCTGGAGGAGGTCGTCCAGCGGCGGCAGCCCGCTGTTAACTTTCTCGGCAATCAAGCCCTGTGTTTCCATGAGTCACGTCCCATAAAATATAGGTATACGGCAACTGTATTCCGTATTTTAACATAAATAACCACCTTTGTCAATACCGGCAGGGAGAATTTTTTGTTTGTTTTTAACGGGTTAGATGATAACCTCACCCCTTACCCCTCTCCAGCCAGAGACACTGAGAGGTAATGGTAAATATTTATGGCTGGAGAGGGGAGTTCAGGAGAGAGGGGGCTGCGCCCCCTCTCCAAGACTATCTCTGGAGAACCTTAGAGTTATACTATATTTTTTCGCGAGAACACTTCCATCGATGGAGAAAATCGTAGTCCCCTTAGGTAAGACAGGTTGACGTTAGGCAGAACTTTTTCTATCTACTTCGCGTTTAACATTTAAATTATAATTGCTGCAGGTCACAAAACAAGCGATTGTTACATTTATCGAATTCAACTGTAAGATATCCTACATTTACAATCTATCGAAGTCCTTTCTGCCTTAGTGCTATAGCTAAAATGCCCGGCCCTCCATGTACCCCCAATGCAGGTCCAAGTCTGGCGAGTATAACGCGGTCTCTAGGGAATATCGAACTCACACGCTCAACGAGAACCTGGGCTTCATCAGGTGTGGTGCTATGCAAAACGGCCAAGTCCTGAATTTCTCGGGCATTCTTCACGAAATCCAATAATAGATCCGTACCTTTAGAACGAGTCCGTACCTGGCCTGACGGCACCAGTTCCCCATCTCTTACCGTTAATAAAGGTTTGACGTTTAATAATGAGCCTAGTAGTGCCTTCGCCTTACCAATCCGTCCACCTTTGGCCAGATATTTCAGTGTATCAAACAGAATGAGTATACGCACGTTAGCAATAATCTGACCTAACTCATCCACTATCTGTTTTAAACCCATCCCTGACTTAGCCATTTTAGAGGCCTGAATAACGACCAATCCCAGGGCAATTGAGACTGTTTGCGAATCGATTAACTCAATATGGCATGCTGTGCTTATCATGTTCTTGCCCTGTACCGCCGAGTTATAAGTACCGCTCAATTTACTTGAGAGATGAATGGAAATAATATCATCGGCCTCCTGGGATAGTGCGCTGTAAACGTTAGCAAAATCCTGCGGGGTGGGTTGCGTAGTTTTAGGATGAACAGGGCCGTTTAATAATCTTTGGTAAAACTCATCTTCGCTAATATCTACATGGTCACGATAGACCTGATCCCCAAATCGCAGGTATTCCGGCACTATTGCGACATCCAACTCTTTAATTAACGTCGCAGGCAGGTCAGCAGTGCTATCAGTTACAATTTTTATAACCATTGCATTATTCAAGTAAGCTTAACTAATTTTTACTTTCGTTGCCATTAGTAGTCCATTCATAAGACTAATTCTATCTTTTTCCCGCAGACCATGATTTTTAATTATACCCTCAAGTCCATTATTTGCGATATACTTCTTGAAGCTTTGATAGTGCGTTCTGCCAACGAAATATTCTATAGCTCTCGCAATTAGAGACCATACATTTGCTGGTAATGGAACATGGAAATCAATGAGTATAAGCGCTCCATCTTCCCTGGTAACCCTTTTCATCTCGGAGATGATTTGGTATTGAATATGCTCTTCCTTATCATGTAATGCCAGCGATATTGATGCATAGTCAAAGAAACCGTCCGTAAACGGCAATTTGGTTGCATCGGCAAGTTGAAAGGAGACATTTATCGCCTTCTGTCTCATCCTAGTTCTTGTAGCTATTTTAAGCATGCCCAGGTCGGTATCTATACCGGTAGCAAAAATGCCGTGGTCCCCGTACTCAAGAACTTGTGCTCCCGTTCCGCAGCAAATATCTATTACTCTATCTCCTGCCTTCATACCGGAGAACCCGGGTATACTCTTTCTGACGCCTCTTAACAAAGGGTCTATTAAAGTCGAATAATTGAAAATTAACATCATGTCCTATCATATCACATAGTCCGAGGGTCTGAAGTTGCATGGCGCGGTACTCAGGATAGAACCTCTACCTAACGCTAGATATAAATACCCTGAGTGGGTAACAAATCGCTATTTTGTTACAGAGTACAATTTAATTATTTTCAACGCCGTCGTTCCTTCACATCGGATTTGTTTCTTCGCGGTTCCTACCTTATTCAACGTGAAATTGTACTCCAATCCATGTGACCGATTGGCTACCGCGGTATTCTAACTCTTTCCGTGCAATCTTGCATTAGACACGATCCAAACATAGTGTCTGTTCTCAGCCTACAACAGATGGTCCGGAAAGTTACCGACTTGACTGCTATTGACCTCACTAAGATGAGAATGTACACTAGAATCATCTCCTGTCGCGGGTAGAAAATCGCTAGCACGTAGGCATGAGTCTTCTAGGAGGTGTGAAATGGTTGATACAGGGGAATATTCGGAACGGGAAGAGTCCCGTGGAGCTAAAATCCAAATCTTGGGTACCAATCCAGACAATCCAGAGAAGGGTAGAATATTCGTCTGGACCAAAATGGGTTGGTTCGAACGTCTAGAGGGACAGTCTGGAGATGTAGCTTTTACTCCAATTGCCGACTCGGAAAAAAGATTACGGGAATTGCTTT
>CAYTZI010000068.1:0-11658 GCA_964442335.1 uncultured Dehalococcoidaceae bacterium
GAGGACTATAAATCGCAGTTCGTCGAGTCGGTGAATGAGAAGGGCCTGCTGAGCAATTTCAAGCTGAGGGCGGGCAACCCTATTATTAAATATCTGGAGAAAGAGCAGCGGCCTATTTCCAGGGAGAACCTGAATATCCTTCCCGCTTTTCTCGGTCTCTGGCCCCAGGAAAGAGAAGACATCGCCGCCAGAGAAATCGCCATATTCGTGCCCCTTATAAGCCGCGACCGCCTGATAGCCATTCTGGCGCTCGGCAATAAACAGTCGGGACGGTATTCGCTTGAGGACTTCACCATAATCGAGGACGTGACCAACCGCGTGGCGGTAAGCCTGGAGAAAGAATATCTTGCCGAGCAACTCAGAGAACGTGAAGAAGAGCTTTCCGTTATCAACAGCTCCAGCGCCATATTAACTTCGAGCCTGGACATCCAGGAAATTTTCGGCAGCTTTCTTGAGGAGCTGAAGAAAGTGGTAGACGTCGGTTGGGCGTCAATTGTCCTCATTGAGGACGATAATTTCCGCTGCATGGCGCTTTCCGCTTCGGAAGGCTCCGCTTACCAGGTTGGCGACAGGGTGCCCCTGGAGGGCACGGGCACGGGATGGGTGGTAAGTCAAAAGAAGTCATTTGTCGAGGCCGACCTTGCCAAGGAAATGTACTTTAACACCGGCGAACGGTTTTACAAGCTGGGACTGCGCACCATGGCCTATCTGCCGCTAATAGCCAAGGGGAGGGCTATCGGCAGCTTTATCGTGTCCAGCAAGCTCCCCAACGCATACAGCCCGCGGCATATCAAGCTGCTGGAGCAGCTCGCGTCCCAGATAGCCATGCCGCTGGAAAACTCTTTGCTGTATGCCAAGGCGGAGAAGAAGGCGCGCATCGACGAGTTGACCAAGCTGCTTAACCGGCGCTCTCTGGACGAGATGATAGACAGCGAAATCGGGCGCCATTCACGGTACGGCGGCGTCTTTACGCTGGCAATTCTCGACCTCGATAGTTTTAAAATGTTTAACGACAGCTACGGGCACCTTTCCGGAGACAGGCTGCTGAAAGAAGTGGGCCATATCATTAAAAGCACCACCAGGAACGTCGACCACGCTTTCCGCTACGGCGGCGATGAGTTCGCTATTTTGCTACCGCAGACGGACATAAGCGACGCCCTCCAGGTGCTCGAGCGTGTCCGCGAGAAAATCGCCAGGGGACTTGATTCGGGGGACGTTCACGTTACGACGAGCATCGGCCTGGCAAGCTGGCCAGATGACGGTATCACTCATACCGATATCATCGCGGCCGCGGACGTGACACTGTACCGCGCCAAGCGGAGCGGCGGCAACCGGAGTTATTGTGCCTCCGGGACTCCCTCCGCTTCACAACTCGCCGAGCTTACCACGGCCAAAAGCGACAGCATTGATAATAAATATTTCAGTATCATTCACGCGCTGGCGGAATCGGTTGATTCCAGGAACCCGTTGACGCAGGCCCACTCTAAAAAAGTGGCGGAATACGCTCTGGCCCTGGCCAGGTCGCTCAAGCTTACGCCGGTGGAAGCGGCCCGACTGGAGGCCTGCGCCCTGATGCACGACATCGGCAAAATAGGCATCAGCGATGAGATACTGCAAAAGCCCGGAGAACTGACCGCTGATGAAGAAGCGGAAGTAAGAAAACATGTTCAGGCCGGCGCGGACATCGTCAGCAGGATTCCCCAGCTTGCCGCCTGCGCCGACGCCATTCTGCATCATCATGAAAACTATGACGGGACCGGTTATCCAGACGGCCTGAAGGCCGAGGGTATACCCCTGGAATCCCGTATTATTGCTATAGCCGACGCTTTTACGCGTATGACATGCGAAGCTGCAGATTCCAACAGCATGTCCATCAAGCAGGCTATGGAAGAGCTGAAACAATATTCCGGTAAGCGGTTCGACCCGTATCTGGTCGAGCAGTTTATTTCAAATTATCTGGTAAGCGTCGATAACAATAAAAAGAAGGCGAGGAAATAAAACAGGTTCCTGAAACGGAATGGGAGGACCAACGATGAACAACAAGAATAACAAAATACAGGCATTTATCATCAGCCAGCAGTCCCTGTTCTTACAGGCGATCGAACACACGTTCATGGATACCGAGGACATCGTTATCATCGGCACCACCGGCATCAATAACGACGTGATTAAGGCCATCGATAACCTGCCCCCGGATGTCGCTCTGCTGGACCTCGACGGGCCCTCGGAAAACGCCCTGGAGCTGGCGCGGCGGATAAGGCAGCGTTCGCCGAATATAGGCGTCATCGTGCTGACCTCCAACCCCGAGGATAACCAGCTGTTCCTCGCGCTGAAAGCGCAGGCGGTAGCCTATCTGAGCAAGGAGGTAACCGCCGAGCAGCTTATCGAGACAGTGCGGCGGGTCCACCGGGGCGAGCACCCGATTAACGAGGCGCTGACCACCCGCCCCAGGGTAGCGGAGCATGTCTTGCAGCAGTTCCAGGAGCTGACCACGCGCAGCGAGGCGGAAGCATTTATCTCGCCCCTGACCCCCAGGGAGATAGAGATACTGGAGTACATCGCCCAGGGCTTCCTTAACAAGCAAATCGCCGCCGAGCTGGGCATTAGCGAACAGACGATTAAGAACCATGTGACCTCTATCCTGCGCAAGCTGAACGCCAACGCCCGGACGGAAGCCGTGGTGGTGGCTATCAAGCAGGGCTTGATTAAGATAAGCTGATAAAAGCGCACTTATCTGGATAAAGCTATAAGTCGAATCAGAGTCGGACGACTCTGATTCGACTTTTTTCATGATATCTGGCTTTTGAGTTCATTGTTTCCCCTCATCCGCATCCTGCTGGAGCACCTGCTGTAGATATCAGCTTTCTTTGCCACTTAAACCGGCTGTGCTAGAATAATGGTGGATGACCAGGGAGGTTCGTAGTGGCCGGTGAACTGATAGAGGCGCAGCTCAAACGATTGCCCCACCGCCCCGGGGTGTATCTCATGCGGAGCGCCGACAGGACGATACTCTACGTGGGAAAAGCGGTAGACTTGCACCAGCGCGTCCGCTCGTATTTCCAGTCCACGGATAAACTCACTCCCAAGATACAGAGTATGGTTTCCCGCGTTGCGGATATCGACTTTTATATCGCTTCCTCGGAGCAGGAAGCCCTCATCATGGAGCTCAATTTCATCAAGCAGTACCATCCCCACTACAATGTCAGCCTCAAAGACGATAAGACTTTTCCCTACCTGAAGATAGACGTCAACCGGGAATGGCCCAGGGTCTATGTCACCCGCCGCTTCGAACAGGACGGCGGCAGGTATTTCGGTCCTTTTTCCAGCGCCAGATCGGTGAAGCAGACACTCCATGTCTTACAGCACATCTTCCCGCTCCGTACCTGCTCCAAAGAAATCACGGGTAAAGCGGCGCGTCCCTGCCTTGAATACCACCTGGGACACTGCCTGGCGCCCTGCACCGGCGCGGTCAGTCGCGAGGAGTACAGCCAGGTGGTCAACGAGGTGATACTTTTCCTCGAAGGCAAGCAGGAGAAGGTACTCAGGGAGCTTAAGGCCCGGATGGAAAAGACCGCCGCGTCCATGGACTACGAAAAGGCGGCGCTGCTGCGCGACCAGATCCAGTCCATGCGCGAGGTTATCGAAGGAGAGAAGATTGCCGCGGTCATCAGGGGCGAGGAGGACGTTATCGCTTTCGTCCAGGACGGCGACCAGGCCTACGTGCAGGTGCTGTTCGTGCGCAATAACAAACTCACCGGCAGGGAGGGGTTCCTGCTGAGGGGGACGCGCCAGGAAGAGCCCTCGCAGATCATGACGAGCTTCGTCAAGCAGTACTATTCGTCCTGCCCCCAGATACCGCCGCTGCTGCTGCTACAGTACCCGGTCGAGGACAGGGAAGTAATCAAAGAGTGGCTGAAAAGCCGGCGCGGCGGTAAAGTGGATATCCAGGCTCCGCGGCGCGGCCTGAAAAAGCAGCTTGTAGACACCGCCGCCGAGAACGCCCGGCAGGGACTGGAACAGCTCAAGATAAAAGAGATGGCGACCGCTAAATCCCTGGACGAAGCCCTTGCCGAAGTTGAGAAAGAGCTCAAGCTCGAAAGACCGCCGCGGCGCATGGAGGCGTACGATATCTCTAATATACAGGGGACCTCGGCGGTAGGGAGCATGGTCGTTTTTCAGGACGGGAACCCCAGGCCGGCGCATTACCGCCGGTTCAGAATAAAGACGGTCGAGGGCGCTAACGACTACGCCATGCTACAGGAAGTGCTCCGGAGGCGGTTCAAACACGTTAATAAAAACGGGGAATCCGCCGGTGATACCTGGGCTATTATGCCCGACCTCATTCTCATCGACGGGGGCAAAGGGCAGCTCAATGCCGCTATAGAAGTGCTGAAGGAAGTCGGCACCGAGGTGCCGCTGGCCGGCCTGGCGAAAGGAAACGAAGAAATATTTTTACCGCGGCGCAGCCAGCCGGTGATTTTACCTCGTTCTTCGCCGGGACTACAGCTTTTACAGCGTCTCCGCGACGAGGCGCACCGCTTCGCCGTAAGCTATTTTTCAAAGCTGCACCGGCGGAAAACGTTTAGGTCCGCTCTGGATGAGGTCCCCGGAATCGGCCCCCGGCGCAAGAGCGCGCTGCTGCGACAGTTCGGCACGGTACAGGGCATCAGGGAAGCCTCCGTCGAGGAGCTTGCCGCCGCCACGGGCATGACCCGCGAGCAGGCGGCCAGGATTAAAGAGAACTTGTAGTCACCGGGCTGCGCTTCAAGCTGCTCTGATTTCTTGTACCTTTTTTCCACGTAAGAGTCTTGACAGGCCTCTGCTTTAATGGTATGTTATATATATCTAACGTTATATAAATCTAACATTGACGGGGGTTATGATGAAAGCCAGATGGGTCATAATAGCTTACTCCGTTATCAGCGTGCTGGGACTGATGCTGCTGCTTTCCAGGGAGAACGTTTACGTGGTGGCGGCGCTGGTCCTCGGCTTTCTACTGCTGGGGCACCGCGAGCTGTGGTCGCTCATCAGGTACCGTCGGATGCCCGTCATCGACGAGCGGGTGCGGGAGAACCTTTCCGGCGCGCTGCGTCTCACCGGAATATTTTTGTTTATTGCCAGTATCGTGATGATACTTTTATTGAGGTTCAATGTCTTTAAGGGCGCGCCGGTGGAGCTGATTATAAGCGGGCAGCTGGTGGTTCTCGGCATCGTTTACCTCATCGGCTACTACTATTACGACCGCGTCCGGCCCAACCTGGGAGAACGGTCGATGCGGTGGCTGAAAATCTGTCTGGTAACGGCCGGGCTGTCCCTGAGCACCGCCGCGCTGGCGGTTTCTCTGCATAATCTCCTCGGCGCGTGGCTCGGGTTCGAGGAAGCCTTTTTCTTCGTTCTCGCCGTTCTGGTGGCTCCGGGAATACTGGTATTGAGTCTGCTGGGCAGCTTGATAATCTACATAAGCGGTCTGTTCGGCGCGGCCAACCGGAGTGAGATGCCGTGAAGACCCTGATGAAAGAGTACCGCGCCCGCGCCGGACTGACCCAGGAAAAGCTGGCGGAAATCGTCGGCGTGCGCCGCGAGACCATCATCTTCCTTGAGAAGGGCAAGTATAATCCCTCGCTCAGGCTGGCACACAATATCGCCCGCGCGCTCGGGGCCGATATAGAAAAAATTTTTATTATTGATGACGATTAAGTGTTTTTGAAGAATTGCATGAGTCAGGAGGACCGGTTATGACTGTTACAATTCCGCTGGTTATTGTTATGGGTGTTCTGGCGTGGGTGCTACGGCCCCGGGAAAAGCTGACCAGTTCTCACAGACTGGCCATGCTGGTTACTGTAATCCTTCCGGTCCTGGTAGCGGTAGCAGCCGTGGTCGTGCAGCTGCTGCACGGAAATACCGAGGTATCGGATACATCGAACATTCTGTTTATTGTCGGTCTCTGCCTGGCCGGCGTGGCGGTTCTGGCTTCAGCCGGTTTTGCTATCAGGCAACGTGCTGGAATAGCAAGGGTAACAGGATTCAGTGCATGTATCGCGATTATCGTTATCGCTGTGGAGTTCGGTTTACTGGAGTGGCTGGGTGGGGTATAGCAGGTCTTAATATTCAGCTCTCAAGGTAATCGCGCAGCGTCCTGGCGTTATCGATGGCATAGCCTCTGACGTCATTATTGAAATAGACATATACCGACTCCACGTCTGATGCCAGTCGCTTTATCTTTTTCGCCCATTCAGCCATCTCTTCATCGCTGTACCGACCGGCATAGAGCCTGCCGCTACCGTGAAACCGGACGTACGCGAAGTCGGCCGTAGCGATTACCGGAGAGGTCAGTCCGGGCATATCGAAGATACAGAAGCCGGTCTTATGGCGGCGTAAAATATCGTAGACACCTTCCGTAAACCAGGACCCGTGCCTGAACTCAACGACATGCCTGAACTCACGCGGCAGGATGGATAAAAAGGAATCGAGTCTGTCGTTATCACGCTGCATGCCGGGCGGAAGCTGGTAGAGCAGGGGGCCGAGTTTTTCCTTGAGGAGAGAAGCTCTCGGCATGAATTTTCCGACCGCCTCCCGGCAGTCTATCAATCGCTTGATATGGGTGATGTACCGGCTCGCCTTCACGGCGAAAAGAAAATCCGCCGGGGACGAGTCATACCAGTTTTCGAAAGCCTTTTCCGAAGGCAGATGGTAGAAAGAGTTGTTAAGCTCGAGCGTGTTGAAATGACGGGCATAGAACTCCAGCCACTTTGCTTTGGGCAGCTTTTCCGGGTAGAACCGCCCGCGCCAGTCGTCGTAATGCCACCCCGATGTGCCGATACGGATATTGCTTAACATTGTGTTTTAATTTTACTCCGGTACTGACTCTTTGACAAAGCTACCCGCCTTGACCATATCAAACTTAATCCGATATATTTAAAGTGTGACGACAGGTAAAAAAAGTGTAGTTCAGCTCGATTTCGACGGCACGGTCACGCTGGAAGACGTCAGCTTCCTTTTACTGGATACCTACGTGGGTAGAAAATGGCGCGACTACCTCATCGAATATACCGAGGGCAGGATATCCGTGGGCACTTTTAACAAAAAGGTCTTCGGCATGATGAAAGCGGATGAAAAGACCATGACGGAGCTGGTGCTGAACAGCGACCGCGTTAAAATACGGCCCGGCTTCAGTGACTACCTGAAATACTGCACCGAAAAAGGAATAAAGAACGTTATCGTCAGCAACGGACTGATTTTCTATATCGAGGCTATTCTCAAGAAGCTGGGCACGGATGGCGTCGATGTTTATGCGGCGCGGAACAGCTTTACTCCCAAAGGCGTTGAGGTTGCTTACATCGGGCCGGACGGTAAAGAGATGGAGGTCGGCTTTAAAGAGGCTTACACGGGATGGCTGGCAGAACAGGGCTACCGTGTCATTTACGTGGGCAACGGTGCCTCGGACATCTTTTCGGCGAGGCGGGCCGGCCATGTTTTCGCCGTGGATGAGCTGCTCAAGTGCTGTCTAAAGGAAAAAGTACCCTGCACGCCTTTTACCGACTTCTTCGATATTATCAAGGGTCTGGAACATATGACTCCGGGCTAGTCCGTTTTCAGAACGATGCCCACCGGGCAGTGGTCGGAGCCCATGACATCGGTCATGATAAAGGCTTTTTTCACCGCCGGCAGCAGGTCCTCACTGACGAAAAAGTAGTCGATTCTCCACCCCACGTTCCTCGCCCTCGCCCCGGTCTTGATGTCCCACCACGAATACTGGTTCGGCTCTTTGTTAAAGTGGCGGAAGGTATCCGCGTACCCGTGGGCAACAAACTTGTCCATCCAGGCCCGTTCTTCCGGCAGGAAGCCGGAAACTTTAGAGTTCTCCTTAGGCCGCGCGAGGTCGATTTCTTTATGGGCGGTATTGACATCGCCGCAGACAATAAGTCTCTTACCGGTCGCCTTCAATGAATCGGCATACTCCAGAAAGGCATCGTAAAAGGTCATCTTGTATTTCAAACGCTCCGGGCCCATCTTGCCGTTAGGGAAATAGATGTTAAACAGGATGAAACCCGGGTACTCCGCGACGATGACACGTCCCTCAAGGTCCAGCCCGCTCTTGCCGAAGTCGTACCATACCTTTACGGGCTTTTCCTTACTATATAAAGCCACTCCGGCATAGCCTTTTCTCTCCGGGTATGCCCAGTAAGCATGATAGCCCGCTGGCTCTTTAAGTTCGTCTTCGAGGAGCTCGGGGGCATTCACCCTGGTCTCCTGAAGGCAGAGGATTTCCGGCGATTCTTGGGGCAGCCATTCCAGGAAGCCCTTTTTCTTTGCCGACCTCAGCCCGTTGACGTTCCAGGAGAGTATTTCCTTCTCTGCCATCGCATCTCCCGTTTGAAAGGCACGTACTTATCCATTATACTTTTATCAGGGCACATAATACCACAGGCCGGTCAAGTGTCTCCAGAAACTATGGAGAGAGGCGTGATTTTGGATAAAGTCTTCACCAACCTGACAGTCGGCGGGCCGGTCAAGGTGCACGTGCGGGACGGCAGGATAATACGCGTACGGCCTCTGGTCCTGGACGAAAGCGATGCCGCCTCATGGACAATCAACGCCGGCGGTAAAAGCTTTTCCCCGCTGAGGAAAGCGTGTGTGGCCCCGTTCACCATGGTGGAAAAGGCGCGGATATATTCGGATATACGCACAAAATATCCGCTTATCCGTGAGGACTTCGACCCCGCCGGAGAGAGAAACCCGCAGAACCGTGGGAAATCCGGCTACAGGCGTATAAGCTGGGACGAAGCCCTGGACATTATCGCCGGCGAGATGAAGAGAATCAGGGAGACTTACGGACCGGAGGCCATCACGTCCCGGGCTTCCTCGCACCACAACTGGGGGAACGTGGGCTACCGCACGTCTGCCTGGGCGCGGTTTTTCAGTATCATCGGCTTCACGGACATACTGGACAACCCTGATAGCTGGGAGGGGTGGCACTGGGGTGCAACGCATGCTTACGGTTTTTACTGGCGTCTGGGGATGCCGGAGCAGTACGATCTACTCGAGGACGCGCTGAAGAACACCGAGCTTATCGTGCACTGGGGCAACGACCCCGATACGACGCGGGCTATCTACGGCGGGCAGGAAGCGGCGATATGGCGCCTGTGGCTGAGGGACCTGGGGAAGAAGCAAATTTTTATCGACCCCTTCTGCAACTATACCGCCGGGCTGCTCGGCGATAAATGGATTGCCCCCCGCCCCGGCACCGACGCCGCCATGGCGGAGGCGATAGCTTACGTGTGGTTGACCGAAGGCACTTACGATAAAGATTACGTGGAGTCTAACACGATAGGTTTCGAGGAGTTTAAAAAGCACATCCTCAATGACAGGTGTACCCCCGAATGGGCGGCGGCCATCTGCGACGTGCCCGCCTACAACATTAAAAGCCTGGCCCGGGAGTGGGCGTCCCACCGGACGATGCTGGCCGCAGGCTCACGCGGCGGGCAGTCCGGCGCCTGCCGGCAGGCTTACGGCACCGAGTGGGCGAGACTGATGGTGCTGCTCCAGGCGATGCAGGGGTTGGGCAAGCCGGGCGTGGGCATCTGGGGCACGAGCATGGGGGCGCCGTATAACGCCGGTTTCGATTTTCCGGGCTATGCCTCGTTCGGGACTAATTTTCTGAACGGCGTGGCGGAAAAGCAGGTGGAAAACCCGGTGAAACAGCGTATCTATCGCCTGTTACTGCCGGAGGCGATTCTCAACCCTCCAATAAGCTGGAAGGGGGAGACTTTCTGCGGGCAGTCGCTGGACCAGCAGTTCATCGATTTCACCTACCCCGCACCCGGCTGCTCCGAGGTAAAGATGTTCTACCGCTACGGGGGCTCCTTCCTCGGGACGATGACCGAGACCAACCGCTGGGTGCGTATGTACCAGAGTCCCCGGCTGGAGTTCGTCGTCAACCAGGACTGCTGGTGGTGCACGGAGACGGGATTTGCCGATATCATCCTGCCGGCCTGCACCAACTTTGAGCGAGAGGACATCGGGGAGTGGGCGAACACCGGCGGCTACACGCACCACGGCTCCAACGCCTGCAATCACAGGGTCGTCGTCTACCAGCAGAAATGCATAGAGCCGCTTTATGAGTCGAAGTCGGATTATCAGATATTCGCGGAGCTGGCCGGAAGGCTGGGGGTCAGGGAGGACTTTACCGAGGGCAATTCCGAGGCGGACTGGGTGGAGAAGGTCTTTTACCGCTCCGACCTGCCCGAATATATATCTTTCGACGACTTTAGAAAGAAGGGGTATTTCATCGTTCCCATGCCGGACGATTATAAGCCCACCCCGGCGCTGCGCTGGTTCTACGAGGGCAGAGAGTGCGATACGCCCGACCACCTTAACCCTAAAAGAAACACGCCGAAGGGCAAAGAGCTGGGGACCGATAGCGGTAAAATAGAGTTTGTGTCAGAGAGCCTTTTAAGGCATCTCCCCGATGATGAAGAAAGGCCGCCGATGCCACGCTATATACCCAGCTGGGAAGGCGTCGATTCGGAGCTGAGGGTAAAATATCCTCTCCAGCTTATCTCCCCTCACCCACGTTACTCTTTCCATACGCACCACGACGCCAATACGTCGTGGCTGAGGGAGATTCCGGGGCACCGCGTCCGGAAAGACGGTCGATACTGGCGGCCGGTGCGCATCAATCCGCGGGACGCTGCCGCCCGGGGCATCAGTAGCGGTGACATCGTCAGGCTTTTTAACGACCGCGGCTCCGTGCTCTGCATCGCCGACGTGACGGAGAGGATGAGGCAGGGAGTGGCGCATTCCTATTACGGCTCCGGAAAGTACGACCCCCTGGAGCCGGGCAAACCGGGCAGCACCGACAGGGGTGGCTGCGTGTCCATGCTGACGCCTTCGCGGATGCTCTCGCAAAACGCCCCCGGCATGGCGCCGAACTCATGTTTGATAGAAATCGAAAAGTGGGAAGGGTAAGACTATGGAAAGCATCATGGATATCATCAAGAAAAGAAAGAGTATCCGGGTTTATAAGGAAAAGCCGCTGCCAAAAGAGGTAATAAGCTCTATCCTGGAAGCGGCCAGATACGCGCCCACCGCCCGCAATATGCAGGAACTGGAGTACAAGGTCATTACAAACAAACCATTGATGGCAAAGCTATCCGAGGGGATAATGGCGGCGGTGCAGAAAGAGGGCCTGCCGCTGAAAGGCCCGCCCGGCGCCCGCCCCGATTTCTTTCACGGCGCGCCCATACTGGTACTCATCACCGCCCCGAAAGATAATCACTGGGCGTCTACCGATGCGGCGCTGGCGGTACAGAACATCATGCTTTACGCTACCTCGGTTGGACTGGGCTCGTGCTTTATCGGCATGGCGCAGTTGATCAACAACGATAGAGATTTACTTAAATCATTGAATATTCCGGACAACAAGCATATCGTGGCGGCGGTAATCTGCGGCTATGCGGACGAGGACCCCGCCCCCCGGGAAAAGACTCAGAAGGTGGAGTTCTTTGAGTAAAAAGAATGGAGCGGAAGACGGGATTCGAACCCGCGACCTCCTCCTTGGCAAGGAGGCATTCTAGCCACTGAACTACTTCCGCCCGGCATTTATATGGTGCCGAGGCCCAGAATCGAACTGGGGACACCTTGATTTTCAGTCAAGTG
>CAYTZI010000069.1:0-11417 GCA_964442335.1 uncultured Dehalococcoidaceae bacterium
GATTACGAGGGCGAGTTCGGCGTGGTAATAAAATCGGTAACGAGCCGCGTCCCCAGGGAACAAGCTTTCGAGCACATACTGGGCTACACCTGCGTTAACGACGTCACCGCGCGCGACCTCCAGTCTAAAGACGGGCAGTGGACGCGCTCCAAAGGTTTCGACACTTTCTGTCCCATCGGGCCCTGCATCGAGACGGAGCTCGACCCGTCCGACCTCGCTCTGGAGACCATTCTCAACGGCGAGACCAGGCAGCAGGCGCGCACTTCACAGCTCGTGTTCCCGGTCGACTATCTGGTCAGCTTCATCTCCGGCGTCATGACCCTGCTCCCGGGGGACGTTATCGCCACGGGCACGCCCGGCGGCATCGGCCCCATGCAGCCCGGCGACATCGTGGAGGTAAAGATAGAGGGCATCGGCACGCTGAGGAACTACGTCGTGAAATAAGGAGCCTCATGGAAAAGAAAATCACCTATTTTGAGAAGCCGGGCGGCGCGGAAAACACGGAAAGGACGCTGTCCCTGGCCAGAGCCCGCGCGGCGGAGCTGGGTATAAAGACCATCGTAATGGCTTCCACGGTGGGCGGCACCGCCGTCAGCGCGATGGACGTTTTTACCGGGTTCAGGGTCATTATTGTCACGCACGTGGCAGGCTTCCGCGACCCCAACTCGCAGGAGTTTACCGATAAAAACAGGAAAATCGTCGAGGACAAGGGCGGCATCATCGTCACCGCCGCGCATGCCTTCGGCGGCATTCACCGCGGCCTGAGCCATACCATGCCCCCTCCCCCATCCAGCGCCATCGGGGACGTTGTAGCCATGACGTTGAGAACATTCTGGCAGGGCATGAAAGTGGCCTGCGAAATCTCCGCCATGGCCGCCGACGCCGGACTCGTCCGCACCGACGAAGAGATAGTCGCCATCGGGGGGACGGGGCGAGGGGCCGACACGGCTTTGGTCATCCAGCCGGATTACAGCCATCGCTTTTTTAACCTCCGGGTCAAGGAGATAATCTGCAAGCCGCGCCTTTAAACAGCTATGTCACATCACACTCTAAAGCTCTACAGCCACAACCGTCCCAGCCTGCTGAGGCTCTATATCTTCTTCGCCGCGCTGACGCGGATACCGCTGGCGGGGCGACTGGTGCGGTGGCTGGCCAACGCCTACGGGCGCGACATGCACCGCGTCTACCTGCTCAATCCGGCGGAGGCTCTGGAGCTGGTGAACGCCGCCAACGGGCTGGCGCTGGGCGTGTGCGACTGCCGCCGGGTATTTAGAAACTGCGACAACCCGATATACGCCGAGATACTGCTGGGGCCGACGCGCCATATCATGCTGGAGGCCATGCCGGAGGACGCCCGCGAGATATCCCGCGAGGAGGCGGCTCTTGTGCTGGACGAGAACCACCGCCGCGGGCTGATTTTCACCATCGCGAAATGCCGCGGGGACTTCTACGCGATATGCAGCTGCTGTGCCTGCTGCTGCGTGCCGCTAAGGCTCAGCAGGCAGTACGGCATCGGCGAAGCGATGGCGAGGCACAAAGACATCGTTAAAGAGTACCGGGAATTCCAGTCCGCCTATAAAGACGGCCACGACCACTAGCCCAGGAAGCCGGTAAGAGTGCTGGAAAATTCCTCGAGTTCTTCGCGGTGGACGTTATGGCCGCGGTTGTGGAATACCTTGACCTGGCAATTCGGGATAATCTTGGCCGCCCGGTACGCATGCGTCACCGGCACGATGGGGTCTCTGGCCCCCCACACCAGCAGCGTCGGCACCGCTATCTCGGCCAGCCTGCTTTCCAGGACAAGGGTCTGCTGTCTGAACGTGGTGATGTTGCCGCCGACGGTCATGCTCGCCGGTGACAGCGGCATGATGAACTCGGCCGGGTTCAGGTGCTCCGCCAGCCACTTGATGCCTCTGAGCACCGCCAGGGTCACCGCCCCAAGAGACCTCAGGAAAGCCCTGATCGACATCAACCTGACCCAGAAGGCGATTTCTCTTCCCAGGCAGAGGCTGCTGACCAGCACCAGTTTCTTTATCCTCCGTGGCGATTTCAGGGTAAAATCCAGCGCCACGCCTCCCCCCATGGAATGCCCCACGAGATAGAACCTGTCCAGACCCAGGCCATTGGCGAAGCCCCTCAGGAACTCGGACAGCTCCGGTATATAGTAGTTGCCGTCCAGAGGGTCGCTGCCCCCGTACCCGGGAAGGTCCGGAGCGTAGACCGTATACTTCTCGGAGAGCTCGGCGATGTTTTTCCACCAGGTGCGGGCGTCGCCGCCCCCGCCGTGGATTACCACCAGTGGCTCGCCCTTCCCGGCGGTATAGTAATGCACATCGAGGCCGCCTACTTTGATTGTTTTACTCTGAATTTCATTCATATCTGGCCCTATCTGGAATCCTTCGAGTTATTCCGTTTTCATCTTATCTCTAACTTAATACAGTTGTATCTCAACTGACAGTTGAATCCCTACGAAAAAGTCACAAAAAAACTACCCTCACTATATAAAACGATTGAGGGTAGTCTGACGTTACCTCAATCTCTATATAAAGTTTATCATCTACGTATCTGACACGGTCAATATGCGCAACACGTACTTTAGTTGGATATTAGCCTGTATTTTCGTATATACCCACTATCATTTTAAGTTTTTATTATTAAGAATTTGTTAAGAATCGGCATAAAAAAAGAGGGGCGAAATACCCCTCTTCTTTAATTGAAACGTGAAGGAATTTATTTCTTCAGCGGCCGCAGGATTGCCCGGCTGGGGCCGGCGTCACCGTTCCACATCAGCAGCGGCAGGCAGAGCAGCTCGTACTCGCCGGGCGGCACTCCCGCGAGGGCGCAGTCCTCCAGTATATAGACGCCCGCCCCGAGCAGCGTCTCGTGCACCTTCATGATATTGTCCGGCTCTTTCCTGTTGCCGACCGTTATGCAGTCCAGCCCGACGAGGACCACACCGATATCGACCAGGTACTGGGCGACCGGCGTATCGATATACACGTAGTCGTCGTCGAACTGCATCTTTTCGTAGGCTTCCGGCGAGTTGCGGGTCTTGAAGAGCAGGCGGTCGCCTTTTTTAATGCTGTGCTTTTCGAGCTCGGCCACCGTCACTTTGTTGGGGTCTTTAATCTCGATAACGCGCGCCGGGCCTATCGTGGCGTCGAGGGGCATGTCGCTGATGGTGGAGCCGTCGGGGATGAAATGCAGCGGGGCGTCGATGTGCGTGCCGGTGTGGGAAATAATTTCCAGCATGGACATGGTCACTTTGGAACCAAGGGCGCGGTCGCTGTAGCGGTAAATCTTGGGCGGAATGGGGTCGGTGGGGAAATAGACCATCCCCTGCTTTAGCGGGACGGAGATATCATACCAACCGGTGGGTACTTTTACAGTCATGGAAGCCTCCTTGAGACGGTTTTGATAGAAAGTTTACTTTAAAACGAAGTGGTAGCGCAAGTGAGTCTGGACTTTCAACATTAACTGTTTACTTCTCAACTATCGCTTTTGCCCAGGCGGCGGCGCGTTCCAGCTCTCCTTCCACGAGCGGACCCCTGGTGGACTTAACCAGGAAGCCCTCGCCGGGGGCGGCCAGCGCGGCGCCCTTTTCCTTAAGGTCATCGGCGATGCGGTTGGCGGCCCAGCCGAAGACCTTGACGAACCAGCTTTTGTGGCGGGTATCGAAGGCGGCGGCTTTCTTGTTTTTAAGCGCATCCGCGGGGACCTTATCGAGGAAGTTTTTCATGGCAGGCGTATACCGCCCGCCCTGCGTTGGCGAGCCGACAATAACGAGGTCGTAGGCGCCGAGCGCGGCGGCATCCGCTTCCGCCGCCCTGACCACCTGCGCCTCGCCCTCAATCGCCCCGCCGATAGCCTTGGCGATTTGCTCCGTGTTGCTGTAGAGGGTATCGTAAACAACGATAGCTTTCATGGACGCGGCCTCCTCAGTAAATGTGATACAAAGTGTACTCTATGAAAAGTTAAAAAGCAAAGGTCAGAATCACAGGAAAAATATTCAGGACTCACCCCCTGACCCCCTCTCAAACAGTATTACCTGGACAATATTGTTTTTCAGTTTGTTTGAGAGGGGAAAGAAAGAAAAGAGGGGCTGACGCCCCTCTTAATATGTTGATTGACATACTAGAGTATAATTTAAAGAAATATCTATCCTATTATGACAATAATTCTTGACAATTATAACCTCTGGAGTTATAATTTTAATGTGGCGGATTGAGTATTACGTTGAACCGAACGGTCGGCAACCCGTTGCGGAATGGTTAGATGACCTCGATAAAAAAACACGGGAATACCTGATAGATAAAGCTGTCAGATTACAACAATACGGATTAGAGCTCCTTGAAACTAACATGATCCGCCCAATTAAAGGATATGGCGGAGATTTTTATGAAATAAAATATGGCAAATATAGAATCGCCTTTTATCATAATATTATCAATGGGGCATTCGTGTTGCTACACGGCTTTAAGAAAGAACGTCAAAAGGAATTAAAGGAAATAAAGACTGCGTATGCTAGAATGTATGATTATCAAACAAGGGGGTAAGTAATGGTAAGGACATTTGAGCATGATCTGCAAAATGACCTTCAAGACCCATTAGCGGCGAAATATTTCGGTGCTGCTAGTGCAAAATCAAGCTTTGCTATTACTTTATCAAAAGCCAGGAAAAATTTGGGGTTAACTCAACAAGAACTCGCGCATAAAATCGGTGTTTCTCAATCATACATTGCCAAGCTAGAGGGGGGCGAAGCCAACCCTACATTGGAAAAAATAGGTAGCTTGTTAGCAGTTTTAGGTTTGAGCCTTACTACCGATGTTACAGCACTATCACCATACCACGTTACACCTACTTGGCAAATATATTGGTCTTCTGACGCATGGTTAATCCCGCCTGCAGTTAAACCTTTACAGTTCACAAATGTTGACTTAAACGATTTACAGGATACAAAGGTACTGACTCTGTAATATACACTGTGGAAGGCTAAAATGACATTTGAACAAGGACCTTATTTACAGGCAGGCGTAATATGTGAACAAGTCATTGAAGACAAGACGGGAGCTTTATCAATAATTCGAATAATAGATACCATCACTCATACGGAAGCCCGTGCTGATGCCCCGGTAGATATGCCACCGGTCACGTATCCAATGAAAATGGTAATAATGCTTAAATCAGGACGTGCGAGGGGAAGGCATGAAATTAAGATAACCCCTGAATTACCCTCAGGAGAACTTAAGCAATCTTTGACACAGAGTGTCCAAATGGAAGGCGAAGAGAGAGGAATGAATCATATCATTAATATGGTTTTTACTTTTACAATTGAAGGACTCTACTGGTTTAACATATATTTTGACGATACGATTCTCACAAAGATTCCATTAAGACTAAAATACAATAGTATCATAATACCTAAACCTACAAAATAAACTTACTTCGTGTGCGTCCCGAAAGCCCCCGGCCCCCCTATAAACTCCACGGGATATTTAAAGTCCATCTTGACGAGCGCCACCATCTGCCTGCCCAGGTCGTCCAGGGCTTTAAGGCATTTTGGCATCTTTTCAAGGTCGCCCGGGCTCCCGATATAGGCGGACACCTGGTTGGCGGGCAGCATGCGCCGCTGGACGATAAAGTAAGAAAAATCTTTCAAGACGTCCACCATCCCCAGGCTGCCGCAGGACGCCACCACGCCGCAGACCTTACCGGCCAGTCCGCGTTCCGGTCCGAAAAACTGTATGGAGCGGTCGATGACTGTCTTCGCCTGCGCGGTCATGCCCCAGAAATACACCGGCGTGCCGAAGATAAGACCGTCCGCCGCCAGTATCTTATCGAAAAGCCCGGGGGCGTCGTCCTTGATGTGGCACCTGCCCGTTTTCGTGCAGCCCCAGCAGCCGTCGCAGGGCTTGATGTCTTTGCCGGCGACGCTGTAAAGCTCGACGTCCGCGCCGGCCGCTTTAGCGCTGTCCAGCGCCCGCGTCAGCATGGCGACCGTGTTGCCGTTTTTCCTGGGACTGAAAGATATACCCAGAATTTTCATCATTTGCTCCTAAAGAGAGGGGGCGGGCTGCTGACCCGCCCCGTTTTCCATCCAATATTTCGCGAGAAACCCTCTTTCTGCCTTTTTATTATGTTTTCGCGCGCCACTTATCGATAGATGCGCTGCCCGCGTAGGAATAGTTCGATGTTATCCACAGGGGGCTCGTCTCCCCGCCCACCACGACAATATTGATATTGTCCGGATTGTTAAAGGGAGCTATCAGCGCATCTTCAGGCAGCTTCTTCCAGGAGGCGTAAGGCTCCACTCCCTTGTAAGCCTCGGACGCCACCAGCATGTCGATCTGGTCGGTCTTCCAGTACTGGCCCGCCGGCATTTTTATGTTCTGGGAAAGGTAGCGGGCGTATTCCTGCTGGGTCGTAAAGCCCTCGTTCTCTTTCAGGTTCCTGGCGACCAGCGGATCCATGACGATGGTGGCCGCGGAATTAAGCGGGGGCATTACCGCCAGCTGGAGATTCAGCTCTTCCGTGAGCGGGCGGTTGGAAGCCGCTCCCGAAGTGCTCAGCATGGCCCACCCCCGGAAAAAGCTGACGGTACTCTCCTCCGCCTTGTGACCTTTGGTAACATGAAAAGGCTCCCAGACGCTTTTCTCTTCGTTCTCGGCGGCGCACATGTTATTGTAAGTGTAATTGTTCCCCTGGGAACTCCAGAAGGTCTTGTCGGGTTTGGCCTGCCCCGAGGCGATGCTCATCAACGTCCAGGCCCGGCCGATGACCGAGTTCGCCTGGTTCAACGGGCTGAACGCGCCGATGCCGGAATTCATGCCGATTTCGTTGCGGATGGGGCCGTTCACAATAACCATCGTCCCGAAAGCTGTCGTCGAGCCTATCAGCGCCGGCTGTCTGCTGGACGCTATGGCCAGTATCACGGGGAAGTGCTCCGGCCTGGCCCCGGCCATCACCGCGATAACCGCGATATTGGTAACGGTGTGTCTCACGGCTCCCCCGGTATCAAACCGGAACGATTCGCTGACGACGTCGTCCGGAGAGGCGCCGGTGCCGGCGAGCATTCGCTTGACCCGCTCCTCGGTGGGAAGTATGACCGGCAGTCCGTCCGTCCAGCCGCTTTCATAAAAGAGCTGCTGTAAATTATCTTCGGTGTCCGGTTTCAGGAACAGCGGCGCGGGGGCGGCCTTTGCCGCGGAGGGCGACGCGGCCGCAGGTCCGGCTGCTTTCACGGGATGAGTCAGGACATCGATTATTTCCTCGATGACGGGCTTGCCCGTCTTCGGGTCATTGCCGACGATGAATTTATCGAGGACTTCAGGGGACATGCCTATCACCGGAAGTCGCGTATAGATGAAAGGCAGGGAAGCGGCCCGCGCGTTGTCCTTGGCGACGCCTGCCATCGTATTGCTCGAGATAGGGGCCACCGGGATGCCGTAATTCTGCTCAAGGTTCGTCGTACCGGCAGCGACCGCTGCGATACAGCCCGGTCAGCCGGCAACGCCGAGGACAACGGCCTGACCTTTTGCCTTGATTTCCTGCCAGAGGTCGGGCCTGTCGTCCATGAACACATTACCCGGTTTTCGCTTCACTACCGTGGTGACGGTCGGCATGTTGTCCGTAAACCACTTCTGCAACTGCACCATGAACTTATAACCGCCGCCAAAACCGATGTCCACCAGGTACAGCGTTTTGTTCTCCAGTGTATCCAGCCGCCCGGCAAAAGAAGATAAGGACGGCGGCGGTCCGGCCATACCGGGCGGCGGTCCGGCCGCAGGTCTGCCGGGGGGCTCGCCCGGAGGTCTTCCGGGAGGTCCGCCCGGTGGCCTTCCAGAAGGTCCGCCCATGGGCGGAGGCCCGCCCGCAACTTTCTGCACTCCCGCTTCGGGACTCATTACGTCATTAAGTAGCTGACTCGTCATTAAGTGCCTCCATATACATTTTCAACATACTAAGTACGGGGGCCGGCATTCCTGACCCACGTCAGGTCCTCCCTGGCCCTGCCCCACCCCGCCTCGGCCGCCCCTTCCATCATCGGATTGGGGTGTTGCCTCATCTCTTCCATGCGCTTCCGCGTCGCTTCTTCCTGCCGCTTCATGCCTTCGGGAGTGGTGTAGTTGACCATCCTCTCGACGATGCCCCGCATCATCGGCTCGGGGTCGGGCATCGGTAGGACGTAAAGAACGTCGTTTTCAATGCCTTTCTTGAATATGTGCGCCAGCTCGACGGGGTCGATGCCGAAGGAGTAGTGGTGCCGCATGAATTCGATGGTCTTTTCGTTGGTGTTGTAGCCGGTGTTCGCCAGGCGCTCCGGCCTCGTGTAGGACGATTCGCCGATGTTCGTTTTGATGCCGCCCGGGCACAGGCATGACACACCGATGCCGTAAGGCCTGAGCCCCTGGTGATAGCTTTCCATGAGGTTAATCACCGCGGCCTTGGCGGCGGAGTAAGGGGCGCAGCCGGAGGTCCCCATCAGGCCTCCCATAGAGGCGGTCGTGGCGATGTGCCCGCCCTTGCCGGCCTTTATCATCCTCGGGACAAACGTCACCATGCCGTTGACGACGCCGCCCAGGCAGACCCCCATCACCCAGTCGAAGTCTTCAAACGTCGACGCTTCCACCGGACCGAAGGCGTTGACGCCCGCGGTATTAAAGAGGAGTTGGGGAGGACTGCCGAACACCTTTTCCACCTCGTCGGCGGCGGCGGCGTAAGCCTGGCGGTCGGTGATATCAAGCTTTATGGCGTGGATTTTAACCTTTTTCTCCTCGAAATACGACTTTGCCTCGTCGAGGTGGTCCTGGCGTATATCGGCGATGCAAATTTTACAGCCTGCCTCCGAGAACACCTTGGCCTGGCCGAGTCCGGCCCCCGAAGCCCCGCCGGTGATGAATGCAACTTTGCCTTCAAAGTCTTTCATGGTTCCCTCCCGTTATATTGCTATATATCGTAATATAAATCGCGGTACAATGCAAATCATTTACCTCACCCCCTTTTATCCCCCCTCTCCGCACGCGGAGAGGGGGACAGGAGGAGAGGTGTTAATTCCCTGCCTTCTTCTTCAGCTCGTATAATTTATTCAGCGCCTCCAATGGCGTCAGCGAGTTTATGTCAATCTCTTCCAGCTCTTTCTCCACCTCCCCTTTTCCCCCGAATAAGGGTATCTGGGCGGCCGGCTCTCTGGCTTTTCTCGCCGGTCTTGCGCTGCTCCCGTCGCTCTCGAGCTCTTCCAGCACCTCTCTCGCCCGGTGGAGCACCGATTTCGGTAGCCCGGCAAGCTGCGCCACGTGGATGCCGTAGCTCCTGTCAACCCCGCCCGGCACGATTTTGTGCAGGAAAATCACCCTGCCCGCTTCCTCGATAACGGCGACATTGAAGTTTTTGACGCGCGGCAGGTAGCCCGCCAGGGCCACCATCTCGTGGTAGTGGGTGGCGAAGACCGTCCGCGCGCCGAGCCCTTTATAGTTGTGGATGTACTCGGCGACAGCGCGGGCGATGGAGAGTCCGTCGTAGGTGCTGGTGCCGCGCCCTATTTCGTCCAGGATGAGCAGGGAGCGCGGCGTGGCGTTGTTCAGGATGCCGGCGGTCTCGACCATCTCCACCATGAAGGTGGACTGCCCCGCGGCGAGGTCGTCACGCGCCCCGATGCGCGTAAAGATGCGGTCGACGATGCCTATCTTTGCCGACTCCGCCGGAACGTAGCTGCCGATTTGTGCCAGCAGGACGATAAGGGCGACCTGCCTCAGGTAGGTGGACTTGCCCGACATGTTCGGGCCGGTGAGGACGATAAGCTGGGTGTCATCGCCGGATAAATAGATATCGTTAGGGACGAAGCTGCCTGTGTCGAGGCTCCTTTCTACGACCGGGTGGCGGCCCTGCCGGATATCGATAACGTTACCGTCGTTGAGCTGCGGGCGGTTATATCCATGATGCACGGCCACTTCCGCCAGGCTGGAAAAAACGTCCAGGTGCGCCAGGGCGGCGGCAATGGCCAGCACCTTTTCGCTCCCCGCCGCCACCTGACGGCAGACCCGCCGGAAGAGGTCGGTCTCCATCGCCTCGATGCGGTCGCGCGCGTTCAGAATCAGGCTCTCGTACTCCTTCAGCTCCGGCGTGAAGAAACGCTCGCCGTTGACGAGGGTCTGCTTCCGGATAAAGTCCTCCGGCACCTGCTTCAGGTTGGCGTTGGATACCTCGATGTAATAGCCGAAAACGTTGTTGAAGCCGACCTTCAGGTTCTTGATGCCGGTGCGCTCGCGCTCCTTGCGCTCGAGGTCGGCGAGGTACCGGCGCGCGCTCCCGGAAGACTGCCGCAGGTTGTCCAGCTCTTCGGAAAACCCCGGCCTTATGACCCCACCCTCCCCTAGAGTTGACGAGGGGTCTTCGACGAGCACCCGGGCAATCAAATCGACTATCTCACCGCAGGGCTTGAGCTCGTCCCTGAGCCAGTCGATAGCCCCGGTATCGCCCCCGCTCTCGATAATTTCTTTAAGCTTCGGCACCGCTTCCAGGCCGCGGCGCAGCGTCACCAGCTCCCGCGGGATGGCGATTTCGCTCCGGACGCGGTTAATCAGCCGCTCAAGGTCGGCGACGTTTTTCAGAGCGTCTATCAGCTGGCGGCGGACGAGAGCGCGTTCGACAAACCACTCTATGGCGTCGAGTCGCCTGTCCAGTGCCGCGACCTCCAGCAGGGGCTGCCCCAGCCACTTTCGCAGGAGCCTGCCGCCCATCGGCGTCCTGGCGGCGTCAATCACGGACAGCAGCGAGCCGTCCGCCGCGCCGGACCTCGCCCCCTGAAAGATTTCCAGGTTGCGGAGCGTCTGCTCGTCCAGCGCCATGAATTTTTCCGTGGAATAAGTGCCGAGATGGGTCAACTGGCCCAGCACTGTCTTCTGCGTCTCGCCGATGTAGTGCATTATCGCCCCCGCCGCCCTTATCGCCAGAGGCAGGCGCGCGCAGCCGTAGCCCTCCAGCGTCGCCGTCCCGAAGTGGTCGAGCAGCGCCTGCCGGGCTATCTCCAGCTCGAAGTGATAGGGGTCGAGGCGGGTAATGTTGTCCGTAAGCCCCAGGCCCTCCAGGTCTATACCTTCGGCGGCGATGACCTCCGAGGGGTTAAGGCGTTCCAGCTCGGCTTTAGCCCGCTCCAGAGGCAGCTGCGTCACGGCGAACTCGCTGGTGGTGATGTCCACGAAAGCTATGCCGGCCTCCCCCTCGCCCACCGCCACGCTCGCCAGGTAGTTGTTGCTCTTGCTGTCCAGCAGCCCCGGCTCCACCACCGTGCCGGGCGTCACCAGCCGCACCACGTCCCGCTCCAGCATCCCTTTCGTCTCGCCGGGTTTGGTAAGCTGCTCGCAGATAGCCACCTTGTAGCCGCGGTTGATGAGCTTGGCCAGGTAGCCGTCCAGCGCGTG
>CAYTZI010000070.1:0-11240 GCA_964442335.1 uncultured Dehalococcoidaceae bacterium
CTTCAGGCTCTGGTGAGCGGTCGGGTCCAGGGTGTCTTTTTCCGGTCTTTCGTGGAGATTAAGGCGGGGGAGCTGGGCCTGACCGGCTATGTGAGGAATCTGCGCGACGGCAGGGTGGAGGTCAGGGCGGAGGGAGAGCGGCAGCGACTCGACAAGCTGGTGGGATATCTGAAAGCGGGTCCCCCGGCGGCAAAGGTGGACGAAGTGGTGGTAACCTGGGGCGATTACTCCGGGCTTTTCACTGGATTTGAAGTAAGTTACTAGGCGCCCAGATCTTCTTTGGCCGACTTTATGAGTTCCAGATAGCCTATTTTCAGTCCGAGCGCTTCCGCGGCCTCGCGGTCGGCTTCATAAGGCTCCCCTAGAAACACCTTGTCGTATTCCTCGACCTCTCCCTCGCTCGGGTCGGCTTTAACAACGAACTTCTGCCTCGCCTCGACGATGCCCATGTCGAAAGGCAGTGTAAAATATAGGTCGGCCAGCACTTTGTCTATCCCCAGCGAGTAGAGATTCTCCCAGCCGCCCGGCGTATCCCCTTGGTACTTGCTCGCCGGCAATAGCGAAAGCAGGTTCTTGATGCTGAAGCTGCCCGTGCCATTATAGGTCTTCATCGGTGCCACTGATATCAGGTAGTCGCTGGACAGTATCACGTTGGGCACCCAGAAGGTCGGCATGGCGAAAGGCTTTGGCAGCGGGTTGTCCACCTCGACGAAGATGCAGTCCTTGACGTCCAGCGTCAGCACCCGCGGAAAGTTATAGCCCAGCGCCTGGTAGATGGGGCGCGTCGGCACGCCGCCGGGCGTCCCCTCCAGCAGCAGGATATCGGCGTCGCTGACCCGCCGGATGCTGGAGATAATTGCCGCAAGCATACCCGCGCTGGTGGTGACGGGGTAGGGCAGCGGGTAAGAAGCGCTGGGTTTAATCAGGACCCGCCGCGCCCTTGATACCACCGAGGGCACCCTGAAAGAAAATTCCGAGGCTTCGAATATCAAGCCTGCCTCCTCAGAGAAAAATGCAAACTCTTAATTTCGCCGTTGCCCGGCGTCGATGGCGTCATGGCGTACATGGTGCGCGCCAGCAGGTCTTGCTGCGACGGGCTCAGGGGGACTTTAATGCCGTTTACCATCAGGTCTATATCGTTTTCTTTACGCCGACTCAGTATCTCTTTTTCTATGAGGTCGGCGATGCCTTGGACGTCATCTTTGGAGAACTGGGGTGCTTTCACTTCCAGCGGCTCGTCAGTGACCACCGCGAGGAGCGTCTCGGGGTCGGCCACCAGGTCTTTGCCCTGTCCGGCGCGGTGTACCTCTATCTTGGGGTAGCTGCTGCCTTTGAATCCTTCGGTAAGGATGATGTCGTAGTCCCAGAGAATGTTATCGGATATTTCCTGCGGGTCGAAAAAGTGGTCGATGCGCCTGTAAATAGCCAGGTGGTCCAATGAGTTGATGGCGGATAGCTCGCTGCCTGCCTGCGTTAAGCGCCAGGTGTCTTTGGCGGCTTTATCGAGGTCGTCGGCGTGATGGGAGTGCTTTACTATGGCTACTTTATAGTTGCGCCGCTTGAGCTCACTGATTAAGCTTTCCAATAGCGTCGTCTTGCCGCTGTGGGACTTTCCCACGATAGATATTATTAAGCGCATGGTTGTTTCCCGCTAAATGTTTACTTCTTCGTTCCAGTCCAGCATCAGCGCCTGGACTTTCTCGCCTTTATTTATCTTTGGCGTCTCTTCCGGGATGAGAACCAGCCCGTTGGCCAGTGCCATGGATTTTATTATTCCCGAGCCCTGCGGCCCGGTGAGACGGGCGTAGTAGTTCCCGTTCCGTTTCTCAATAACCGCCCGGTCGTAAATCCGCCGCCCGGCATCGTTCACGACGTTGTCTTCCAGGATGGCCGTAACGGCGGGTTTGGCGATGTTCTTTTTGCCCATCATCTTCAGCAGCGCCGGCCTCACGAACAGCTCGAAGCTGACCATGCAGCTTACGACGTTCCCGGGCAGCCCCAGGTGCGGTATGCTTCTTTCCCGCCCGTTTTTATCGATGCTCCTTATCTTCCCGAATGCCAGCGGTTTCCCCGGTTTGACCCGTACCTTCCAGAAGACCATCCGCCCGTCCCTGGCGATGATGTCCTTGACCATGTCGTAATCGCCCATGGAGACACCGCCGGTGGTGATAATCATGTCGCAGTCCTGCGCCTGCTTGAGCTTCTCGACCAACTCCGCTTCGTCGTCGCGCGCCAGTCCCAGCACTTTCGGAACGGCGCCGTAGCGCTTGACCAGCGCGGCGATGCTGTAGGCGTTGCTGTCGTAAATCTTGCCCTCGGGCAGTGGACTGCCGAGTTCCATCAGCTCGCTGCCGGTGGAGAGAACGGCCACTACCGGACGCCTGATTACTTTTACTTTGCTGTGTCCCAGGGACGCTATCAGTCCTATCTCCGCGGGCCTTATCACCGCGCCTTTCTGGAGGGCGGTGGTCCCCCGCGCGATATCCTCCCCGGCTTTCCTGACGTTGAGGCCGGGATGGGCTTCTTCCAAGATACCCGCGCGCGCCGCGCTTCTGTCTTTTTCCGAGTCCGTATGCTCGAACTGGACAACGCTGTCGGCGCCGGCTGGTAGCGGGGCCCCGGTCATGATACGCATGGCGGTGCCGGGCACTACTTCTTTCCTTGAGACCGAGCCGGCCATGATGGTATCGATGACTTTAAGGTATCTGGGCGTTTTTTCGCCCGCCCCCCTGGTGTCCTCCGCCCTCAGGGCGAAACCGTCCATCGCCGAGTTGTCCAGCGGCGGCAGGTTTATATCTGATTTTATGTCCTCGGCGAGGACCTGCCCCAGCGAGTCCAGTATGTGCACGTATTCCGTCCCGAGGACGTCTACCTCGTCGAGTATTTTCTTCAGCGCTTCCTCAACGGTCAGCATTATCCCCCGTCCCCCCGACTATCTGTCTGGCGAGCTCCAGGTCTTCCTGCGTATTGATATTGAAAAAGCTCAGGTGCTTCGGGTCGTACCTGTCGATTTCTTCCGCTTCGATATACCTGACTTTGACGTAGTTAAATAGTTCGACGATAACTTGTTTACCCTGCCCAAGTATCGTTTTGATGGGCTCGATGCAGTTTTTTGAATAGATAGCGTGCAGCGGCTCGAACAGGCCGTTGACTTTCGGCAGGATGAAATCGTAACCGTCGGCAGCTTCCATCATATATCGCAGTAAAGACACGTTTAAAAACGGCATGTCCGCCGCTACGACCAGGTTGTAGAATGAGTTTGAGGTTATTAACCCGGTATATATGCCCCCCAGAGAACCCCGCCCGGGCAGGATGTCGGAGACCGCTTTAATCCTCGGATTTATCTCCAAAGACGCGAAAGTCCTCTCGTGAGCTGTTACTATAATTATCGTGTCACTGAATGGGGCGATGCGGGATACTACTTGTTCTAGTAATGTCTTTTCGCCGAGCTTCTCTGCAACCTTGTCATGCCCCAGCCGTAAACTCTTGCCCCCCGCCAGAACGATTGAACTTATATCCAATTTTTCTGGCCCATATTGATACGCGACTTACCCCCCTATATAGTATTCTATCATAGAGAGTCAAGTGCGGGAAGGGGTCTGCCCGAGTTTATTTCGCTCGGCGGAAAAATTTTGTTATAAAATTGTTATCCGTTTACTTGGCGGCAGCCTTCTATCGAAAATTTCCAGCAGGTCGTCGAATTTCTTTATCGCTATATCCGCTTTCTCCGGCTCGTCGCCGCCATAGCCGTAGAGCGCCCCGATGGATAAGCAGCCTGTTTCCCGCGCGGCGTCGATGTCATGGCAGCGGTCGCCCACTATCGCCGTAGCCGCCCCGCCGAACCTCTCCCGGATTTTTCTCACCAGCTCCGGCTTGGTGAGATTGTTCTCCTGGATGCACTCTATGTAGTCGAAGTAGTCGCTGATGTCCAGGGAGGACATCACTATGTCGCGGTACATCGTCGACGCGTTGGAGTACTGGGCGAGCTTGTACCCCCTTTTCCTGAGAGTTTTCAGCGTCTCCCTGACGCCCGGGTAAGGCTCGGCTATCTCGCGGAAGGCCCCGGCGTACTCGCTGCGCACCCTTTCCCGCACTTCCGGTATCGTCAGGTGGCTGTCCGGCGGCGTTATGAACTCGTAGAGCCCGCCCTTCGTCGATGCCGTAGTTACCCCGAAGAACCTGTTGATATCTTCCGGGCTGAACTCTACCGCCCAGCCCAGCTTTTTAAAAGCCCTCTTTACGGATTCGTATACGGCCGGCAGCGACGGGACAATCGTGCCGTCCATGTCGAAGATGATGAGGTTTACGTCGTTCGGGTTTATCATGTTTACAGGGAATGTGTCAGTACCATAATCTGGGTCGCGGCGGGCAGGCTCCCCGCTTTAAGCTCAATTTCGCTACCGCCGGCGCGGGTCACGTTGCTCTTACCCTTAAGAAACTCGTCCACTCCCGCGATGGGGAAATCGCATTTCTCCGTCTTGTAGTGCATGGGGATGACAACTTTAGGCTTGAGCCGTTCGTAGACTTTCGTGGCCGTTTTCGCGTCAATGGTAAAGAAGCCCCCCACCGGAATCATCAATACGTCCACCCCGCCGATGGCTCTGACCTGCTCGTCCGTAAGCTCGTGCCCGAGGTCGCCCGCGTGGCAGATATTAACGCCGTCAACCGCGAAGCAGAAGATGTTGTTCTTGCCGCGCTGCCCGCCGCCTTTTTCATCGTGGGCGGTCGGCACGGCGCGGAACTTTATGCCCTTGACCTCCGCGTTGCTGCGCACAACCGTCGGGTTGCCCCTCACCGCCTCCGTGTTATTGTGGTCGCCGTGTTCATGGCTGACGGTCACGATGTCCGCCGCCTCCTTTATATCTCCGTATTTGAGCCCGCCCCCGGCGGCGTAAGGGTCGGTAACGATTTTTACGCCTGAATCTGAGGTGATTAGAAAAGCGGCATGGGCGAGATATTTGATTTTCATTTTAGTACCTCCTTGCTTTTTGTCATTGCGAGGAGTCCGCCTCAGGCGGACGACGCGGCAATCTCAACTTTAGGGCTATAGCCGGGCATTTTTTACTTCTTCGCCATCCCCAGCACGACACTGACCAGCGTCCTTACGGGCCCGCCGGTGGCGCCTTTGACGAAATAGCCTTTATCTTTGTCGGTTATCGGTCCGGTGAGGTCGAGGTGCACCCACGGCGTTTTGTCCACGAACTCTTCCAGGAACTTGGCGGCAGTGATGGCCCCGCCGTATCTGTTGCCGATGTTCTTGATATCGGCGATATCGCTCTTGATGAACTCTTTATACTCGTCGAACAGCGGCAGCTGCCAGGCCGGCTCGCCGACCTCTTTAGCGGCGGCGATTACTTTGTCCAGCAGCGGCTGGTTGTTGGTAAAAAGACCGGAAGTAATCTTCCCCAGGGCTATCTGGCAGGCGCCGGTGAGGGTCGCCACGTCGATAATGGCTTTAGCGCCGAGCTTGTTGGCGTAGCACAGGGCGTCGGCCAGGATGAGGCGGCCTTCGGCGTCCGTGTTGAGCACTTCTATCGTCTTGCCGTTCATGGTGGTGATGATGTCGCCCGGCTTAATGGCCGTTCCGCTCGGCAGGTTCTCCGTCGCCGGTACGAGCGCGGTGACGTTTATGGCCGGCTTGAGCTGTGCCAGCGCCGCGAGCGCGGCTATTACCGAAGCCCCTCCCGCCATGTCGTCTTTCATGTCCGCCATGCCCTCCGAGGGCTTTATGGAGATGCCCCCGGAGTCGAAGGTGATGCCCTTTCCCACCAGCGCCAGGTCCAGGGCTTTCGATTGCCTGCCTTTATAGCTGAGGACGATGAACTTCGGCGGCTGCTGGCTCCCCTGCGATACCCCCATCAGGCCGCCCATCCCCAGCTCTTTGATTTTCTCTTTTTCTAATATTTCCACTTTCAGGCCGTATTCTTTCGCCAGCTTTTTCGCCTGTTCGGCCATGTCGGTGGGCGTCAGGAAGTTGGACGGCTCGTTAACCATGTCCCTGGCGAGGTTGGCGGCCCCGGCCATTATCTTTCCCTGCCGGATGGCTCTCTCCACCCGCCGTTTTTCCCCGCCGACTATCGTGATTTGTTTTATCTCCCCGAAGCCGTTCTCCTTTTTCGTGATGTGTTTCCGGAATGCGTACAGCCCCAGCACCGCCCCTTCGGTCATCGCCTGGACGGCGTCTTCGGTCTTGATGCCGGCGCCCTGTATCCCGCTGGCTATGGCGGCCACCCCTTTTCCCCTCAGGTAGCGGCACGTCTCGCCGAAGGCTCCCCGCAGCTTATTGGTGTTTAGCTCCCTTTTCTTGCCCAGCCCCGATACCGCCACCCGGTCCGCCGGAAGCCTGCCCGGACTGTGGATAAGCGTTATTTCGTTGAGCTTGCCCTTGATATCCCCTTTCTTGATAAGCTGTGCTATCACTCCTCCCAGTACTTTATCTACGGTGGCTGCGTCCCCCTCCGGGCGTTTCAAACCTTCGTAATGGTTGACCACTATGGCGTCTGCTTTGATTTCGGTGATATTTCCGGCGACTGCCTTTATCTCCATGCGTCGTCTCCTTTTACCTTCTTGCCTCTTTGACTATTTTCACGACTGCGGGCGTGATGTCTCTGGACGTGTCCACCGTGTAGTGGTTTCGCCGGATTTTTTCCGCGGTGGCGCCGAGCTTTTTATAGACCTCCCAGTCCGCGTCCGAGCTTTCCCCGTTTTGTCTCTTTTCCACCCTGTTCTTGAGTCGTTCCCGCACTAACTCCAGTGTTGCTTTAGTACGCACGATGATGAGCCTGGCGTCGTGCTTCTCGGCGATTTTATATAGCCGCTCACGGTATCTCTCCGTCAGGTTTGTCGCGTCCAGGATTATCGATATCCCTTTTTTCAGCAGGTCCTCTATCAGCAGATGAATATCCCGGAAAAGTATGCCGCTTTCTGCTATTGAATAAGTCGGCTTGCGGAATAGCTGTTTGCGCAGGGTGTCGCTTTCCAGTACCGGGTACGACAGTCTTTCCGCGAGCTTGCGGCTGAGGTAGGATTTACCGGTGCCGGGCAGCCCGCTGACCACGATAAATACCGGCTGCGCTTCAGGCTCCGGGAGAGGTCCCAGGCTTTCCGCCAGCCGCCGGACTTCCGCTTCGACCCGGGATTTGTCCATACTGTAAATAATTATAGAGTGTTTGGAGTGCTTTGGCTAGGTGATGCGCGCAGCTCTATCAGTCATGGAGAAATTTCACGTATGCTTGGTCTGAATAACAGCCAATAACTGATAGCTAATCGCTTTCCTCGTAAAATGCCGCGCCGATTAGCCCCGGCCCCGTATGCACCCCCATTACCGGCGTGAACTCCGTGATGAATATCTCGCGGCATTCGAACTGCGCGCTTATCCTGTTTTTCAGGTCAATCGCCTGTTCCTGGGCGTCGGCGTGTATTACCGCCACGTGGAGCGGACGCCCTTTCTTCACCATCGTCTTCATCAGCTTTAGCATGCGTTTGACGGCGCTTTTCATCGTCCGCGGCAGGGCTACGGTATGGGCGTCGGCGTGGTTCAGGGTAAAAATGGGCTTGATGTTGAGTATCGTATTTACCATGGCAGCGGCCTGCGGCACTCGCCCGCTCCTGGCAAGGTACTGCAGGGTATCCAGGGTCGCCAGCAGGTTCATCCTGTCCATCGTTTTAACGGCGATTTCTCTCACGGTTTCCAGCGGTTTGTCCTCGGCGGCGGCCCGCGCTGCCGCCAGCACCACCAGCCCCAGTCCCCCGGCGGCGGTGGTACAGTCGAGTATCTCTATCGCTGTTCCGGGGAGCGTTTCCTTCGTTATGTCCCTGGCGATGCTGGCCGAGTTGAACATGGCGCTGAACTTCGATGGCTCCGTCAGGCACAGTATTCCCTGCGCTCTCAGGCTGGCTTTGCGGAAGGTTTCGGCGTAGATATCGGGCGACGCGCTCGATGTGGTGGGAAGCTTTTTCGCCTGCCTCAGGAGGGAGTAAAATCCCGACGGCTGTATGTCTATCCCGTCGAGGTACGTCTTATCGTCGATGATGAGCTGTATCGGCACCACTTCGATATCGTATTGTTCCACCAGTTCCGGGGGCACGCAGGCGGTGGTGTCGGTAACGATGGCTACCTTTTGTTTGGTGATAACTTTTTTATCCATTTTTCTTAGTTTGCCAGAAGTTATATTTTCTGTCCACTATCAGGCCCTTTTTCTTTCCGCTCCGGGCTATCTCTTTTCTGAGGCCGATGAGTGTATAGGCCCCGAGGAAGAAGATAAGGATAAGAGGATAATAGATATATACCGACGGCTTATCGAAAAGCCAGGCTATGAGCGGTATGCATGCCAGTCCTATCATTCCCAACCGTATGTTGCTGGTTGGTATAACTATTAGAATGGCGATGCCCAGCCCAATGGCGAACTGCACTGGCATCAGCGCCAGCAGCACGCCCATTATCGTTGACGCCCCCTTGCCTCCACCGAATTTCAGGAAGACCGACCAGTTATGCCCGACCACCGCGGCGAAGCCCGCCGCGCACGTCCAGTATACGTCCAGACCGAGCCACTTTGCCGCATAAATTGCCAGAACTCCTTTGCCCACGTCCGCCAGCAGGGCGATAATCCCGTAAAAGACTCCCACCTCCCGCCACACCGCCAGCGCGCCGACATTGCCGCTGCCTTTCTCGCGGATATCCATTCCCTTCCTGGCGCGGGCGATGATGTACGCGAAGGGTATTGCTCCCAGCAGGTACCCGATGATGATGGCGGCAGCGATATTTCCGGCCAAAAGCCTCTCCTCTCAGTCCTCCGGGTAAAAAGCCAGCCCTACCGTCCCGGTGCCGCAGGCGTAGCCCATGACGGGACTGAACTCCGAGAGCCACAGCTCGACGCAGTTGAACTCTGCGGCGACTCGTTCCTTGAGTTTTTCCGCCTCGTCCTGCGCGTAGGCGTGGGTCACCGCGGCGTGCACGGGGTGCTTTCCCGCTCTATCCCGCATCATCTGGATGACCCGTTCGATACCCTGCTTCCTGTTCCTCGCCATCCCCGCGAAACGGACGACCCCGTCCGAGATGGTGAGGATTGGTTTGATATGCAGCACCGAGCCTATCCTTGAAGCTATCTTGGGTATGCGACCGGAGCGGTAGGCGTGCTTAAGCGTGTCCAGGTAGATGACGGTCTTTACTTTCTCTTTGACCTTTTCCGCGATGGCCTTCACCTCCGCGAGGCTTTTGCCCGCGGCGGCGGCGCGTGCGGCCGCCAGCGCTATCAGCCCTTCGGAAGTCGTAGCTGTCCGCGAGTCCATCACCTCGATGGCTGTTTCCGGCAGCTCGCTCCGTGCCAGCTCTCTGGCTTTTTCAGCGGCCTCATACATCATGCTGAGCCTGGCGGAAACGGTAACGCAGAGGATGTTCTTTGCCCTCTTGCTGACGTCGCGGAAGGCTTGAAGGCAGTATTCCGGCGAAGCCGCTGAAGACTTGAACGAGTCCGGGTCTTCGAGGAACAGCTTGTATGCCTCGGAGGGTGCGATGTCTACCCAGTCGCGGTACAGCTTGCCGCCGGCGTAGAAGTTAATCGGGATAACCTCGATTCCGTACTGCGCAGCAAGCTCCCGGTTCAGGCAGGCTATGCTGTCCGTTATTACGGCTGTATTTTCCGTTGCAGCCTCCGGAATGTTTTTTCGGTCCGGTACGGTTTCAGGCTGTTGTCCGCCTGTTCCTGCCAAGATATCGCTCCAGGAGGGGAGGGGCGAGAAAGACTCCCCACATCACCAGCATCAGCCCGAGGAAAGTGGGCGTGGCGAGACGGCCGGTGCTGTGATAAACGACCAGTGTCAGCGTCAGCAGACCGGATACTGCCAGGAGTCCCACCCTCAGCCAGCGCTGCCGCAGGCGTATGAACGTCGCGATGGTGGCCGCCAGTATCAGGAAGCTCAGCCCTATCCACGGGGCGAAGTAATAGAGGCGCTGGATGCTGTACTCGTTAATCTTCCCCGAGGGTGAGATGGCGAGGAACCATCCGGTGATTATGGGCACCGGCAGGAGCATTAGCGTGCTCAGGAGCCAGTCGCGCCGGGTGGTCTGGACGATTATGTGGAAGAGCCACCACAACGCCAGCGGTATGTAGAACGCCAGTGCCAGCCACGACCATCCGGTAGGTGTATAAAGCAGGAAAATGCCCGCCGCCAGTACCGGTAGCAATGTGTACCCCAGCCACGGAAAGAGCCAGGTCGGTTTTCCCCTCGTCCACCCGTACGCCGTCGCGGCCAGGATGAGCACCAGCACTATCGAAAGCCATCCCGGGTAGTGCCACCAGTTGAGCACGAACAGAAGCCCGAAAAGCAGGTGGGGCATTGAGGCGAGCAGTACCTGCTTCCAGCTCCCCTGACTGTACGCCTCGTATATCTGCCTGGCTATCAGCTTGGTATTCCCCATTTGCCCCATACAGGTCTCCAGGGCTTCCTGTTCGGACAGCCCGGCTCCGGTCAGCTCCTCCACCCTGTCTTCGATGTGTGCCTTGAGCTCGCTCATAACCCCTTTTTCCTCGGATGGCCCGAGCTTGGCGCCGCCCCTGATTCTTTCCAGGTACTGTGTCAGTTCCAATTCACTCTCCGGCTCTTCCTAAGCGGGTTCAACTCCCGGTTCCAGTATCATTTTTACCGCGGCGAGGAAGTCCTGCCACTGTAGCTTCTCTTTACTGAGCTGGGCCTGCCCCTTGGCGGTGATATGATAATAGCGCCTTTGTCTCCCGTTGGGCAACATCTCCCATGTACCGGTAATCAGGCCGGCGTTTTCCAGGCGGTGCAGGGCCGGGTAGAGAGTCCCCTCTTTGAACTTGAAGTAGCCCTGGCTTCTGGTTTCCAGCTCTTTAACGATCTGGTAGCCGTACATCGGCTGCCTCTCCAGCAGGCTGAGTAAAAGAGAGCTGGAGCTGCCCTTTATCAAATCATGTTTGGATACCACGGTAATCACCTCGCCCGGCATATATTACTTAGACTCTCTATGTATGTCAATACTAGCAGAGATTTTTAGCATTTGCAAGAGCCACCGGCTATTAGCTGAACACTAAAAGCTGACCGCTACTTGAGCCGCTCTATTTAAAATGCTATAGTAAGTACTACCTGCGGGGGAGTGCCGGAACTGGTAGACGGGCCAGACTTAGGATCTGGTGCAGCAATGCATGGGGGTTCGAGTCCCCCCTTCCCCATTTAAGGGGACGATACCAAGAACTCCCCGGCATTCTAGAGACTGGCCTGGT
>CAYTZI010000071.1:0-11152 GCA_964442335.1 uncultured Dehalococcoidaceae bacterium
CCGCGCCGGAGACTTTTTTAGCTTTTTTAGTCGCTGAGTTAGAAAGAACGCTATCGATAATCTCAAGTCCGGTAGTAAGCGTCTCCTCGAAGCGTGCCTCTTCAAGCGTGATGACCTTTTCAATGAAGTCCCGCCGCTGCCTGAGCTCGGGATAGACGTGGCCCATTTTCTTCACGGCGGCTTCCGCTATTTCAGAAAGGAAAGGCTTGTCCAGTCCCAGCCTTCGCCCGAACAAAGCCCCGCGGCGCAGGAGGCGGCGCAGCACGTAGCCCCGCCCCTCATTATCAGGCAGAACGCCGTCGGCGATGAGGAAAGCCAGGGCGCGTCCGTGCTCGGCGACCACCCGCATGGCGGTATCGTCATCTTCATTCGCGCCATACTTTTTACCGGTCAGCGCCGCGACGGCCTCCAGGAGCGGGTTAAAGATATCGGTATCGTATATCGAGTCTTTGCCCTGCATTATAGTAACGAGCCTCTCGAGGCCCATGCCGGTATCGATATTGGGGCGGGGCAGCGGGGTGCGTTTACCCGAATCGTCCTGGTTGTACTGGGTAAAGACGAGGTTCCAGAGCTCGGTGAAGCGGCCGCACTTACAGTTGGGCTTGCAGTCCGCCTTACCACAGCCCTTCTCGACGCCGAAATCGTAGTGAATCTCGCTGCACGGGCCGCACGGCCCCGAACTTCCCGCCGGGCCCCAGAAATTGTCCTCCTCGCCGAAGCGCAGAATTCTATCCCCGGGAACACCGGTCTTTCGCCAGATTTCAAACGACTCGTCGTCATCGAGGTAAATGGTCACCCAGAGCCTGTCGGGCGGCAGCTTGAGCCGTTCGGTAACGAACTCCCAGCCCCAGGCGATGGCCTCTTTCTTGAAATAGTCGCCGACGCTGAAATTGCCCAGCATCTCGAAGAAGGTGCAATGGGTGGCATCGCCGACCGACTCTATATCCGAGGTGCGGAAGCACTTCTGGCAGGAGGCGAGACGGCGGGAGGGGGGCGCGGCTTCCCCGAGGAAATAGGGCTTGACCTGCACCATGCCGGCGTTGGTGAGGAGAAGGGTGGGGTCGCCCACGGGAATAAGGGAGGAGGAGGGAATGACCTTATGCCCCTTCTCTTCGAAGAATTTTAAAAACAGCGAACGTTAATCGTCACATATCACCGGAGCACTCCAAAAAGCCGGATAGACTTACCTAGATTTTAATTTCAAAGGAAGCAAACTGTCAATGATTGAGATTGCCGCGCCTCCGCCTGAGGCGGATGGCTCGCAATGACAGACAGCCGGTACAGGCTTAGCCAGGTCAAACCAGTTTTTTCAGGAAGTCCCTGAGGTCGGGGGCGAGGTCGGGGCGCTTTAGAGCCAAAGCGATATTGGCTTTCAGCCAGCCCAGCGGCGTGCCGGTATCGTGACGCATGCCCCTGCACTCGTAAGCATAAAGCTCCTGCTGCTGGAGGAGCAGGTGGAGGGCATCGGTCACCTGTATCTCGTTGCCGGTGCCGGGCGGGGTGACTTCCAGGGCATTGAATATCTCCGGCGGCAGGACGTACCTGCCCACGACGCCCAGTCGGGAAGGGGCCCAGGAAGGCTCCGGCTTTTCGACGAGCTGGAGTATCTGATAGACGTTATCGTCCACCTGTTTGGCCTTGATAATGCCGTACTTGATAGTGTCCTCGTCTTTAACGCGTTCCACGGCGATAACACCCCCGCCGTATTTTTCATAGGCGGCGACCATGCTCTTCAGGCACGGCTCATCGCTATCGATAATGTCATCGGGGAGGATGACGGCGAAAGGCTCGTCCCCGACTAGCGGCCGGGCGGTCATTATAGCGTGTCCCAGTCCGAGCTGTTCCTTCTGCCGCACGTAGCAGACATCGACCATTGTGGCGAGGTCGCGCATCTGCTTCAATCTCTTTTTATCCGCCTTCCGCTCCAGGAAATGCTCGAGCTCCGGGGAGCGGTCAAAATAGTCTTCCATAGCGGACTTGCCGCGGGCCGTGACCATAATTATCTGCGTAATGCCCGAGTCCAGCGCTTCCTCCACGCTATACTGAATCAGGGGCTTATCAACCAGCGGCATCATTTCCTTGGGCAGGGAACGCGTCATGGGCAGGAACCTGGTGCCGCGCCCGGCCGCGATGATTACAGCCTTACGAACTTTCATCTAGTCCGCCTCCTTACCTGTTCGAAAGCGAAAGCAGCCGCGCCGTAGACCCCGGCCTCGTTGCCGAGACACGCGGTAACGACGCGCACCGCCCGCGAAGATACCGAAAAAGCCCTTTCTTTCACCATGCGCCTGCCCGGCCCGATTAGCAAGTCGCCCAGGTCAGACATACCGCCGCCGACGACAATCATCTCCGGGTTGAAGATATTAACGACATTCACCATACCTATCCCCAAATAGTAAGCCGCCCGCGAAAGAATATCAAGCGCCAGAGCATCGCCGGAAAGGGCGGCTTCCCCCACCTGCTTCGCGGTAACGCTCTCAATATCGCCCCCGACCATGCCGGCAAGAACGGACTTTTCGCCGCGGCGGAGCCTCTCAACGGCATCCCTCTCCACCGCGCGGCCGGAAGCCAGCATCTCCAGGCAGCCGGTATTGCCGCAGCCGCACCTGGGGCCGTCGGCAGCGACAGTCATATGGCCGAGCTCACCGGCGGCGCCCACCGCCCCCAGATACAGCTTACCATCAGCGATGATGCCGCCGCCAATGCCGGTACCCACGGTAAATAATACCATATTGTTTACACCGGCACCCGCCCCGTACCGGTGCTCGCCGAGGGCGGCGGCGCTGGCGTCGTTGACGAGAAAGGCATCGACGCCGAACCTCTTTTCCATCATATCCGCCAGCGGCACATCCGACCAGTCCGGCAGGTTGGGGGAGGGGGTGACGACCACGCCGCGGGGGGTATCGATGCCGCCGGCGCAGGCAATGCCGAGCGCGGCGAGCCGGGAGGGGTCAAGACTGTTTTTCTCCATGAACCTGCCCAAAGCCTCACAAAGTCGGGCGACCACCGCCGAAACGCCGTCTTCGGCGAGAGTGGGACAGGTATCACCTGCCAGCATAGCGCCGTCCGGGCTGATAACGGCCATGGATATCTTGGTCCCGCCGATATCCACGGCGATAACGGGTCTGCCTCTCTCCCCGGTCTTTTTCATATTTGACTATACTTTCCCGACGGAATTCCCAGCTCAGCCACAAGTATATCCAGGGCGATTTCTCCCTCCATCTTACCTGTCTTTATGGACACGTCCGTCTCCAGCAGACGGTGATAAAGCTCGCGCAGACGGGCCAATGTGTACCTTTCCGACTGCTCCCAGGCCTTGCGGATAAGAAAATCCGAGTTAAGTCCCAGTTTAGCCTGGATTTCACCGCGGGAACGGCCGCGCGACCGCATTTCCCTGACCAGAAAGATTATCCTGAGCTGGCGGGCTATCATGTTGAGGAGCTGGACCGGCGCTTCACCACGGCGCAGCAACTGCTGAAGACTCTCCTGGGCGACGCTGACGCGGGACTCCAGGACGGCATCGACCAGGGTGAAAATGCTCTCCTCGCGGACAAGGCTTACCACCGATTTGACGTCGGCGTCTTCGATGCGGCGCCCGGCGGCGTAAAGGACGAGCTTGTCCACCTCGTTCGCCATAGTCCAGAGGTCGCTGCCGACGAACCTGACCATGGTGTTTACCGCCTGCGGGGATACAGAGCCGCCGGCGTCATTAACGCGGCGCTCCACCCACTGCCTGAGCTGCGCCTGGTTCATCACGGGAAAGGACCGGACCTCAGAGAAGGGCATGAGCTCGCGCAAAAGCGGGTTCGAGGCTTTGATATCGCCGCCGATAATGACAAGCTCGGCGAAGGGAGGAACGCTCCGGGCGACATCGACCACGCTTTTTATCTCTTCGGAGCGGTCGGGCGGGCGGGAGGCCTTTCTGCGGGCGTTGCGGCGGGGAGGCTCGAAACGCTCCAGGAGTCCCTCAACGATGACAAGCCGTTTATCGGCAAGGAAAGGGACGGTTTCGCAGGCGTTACGCAGCTGCTCGGGCGTCACCGTCCTGCCGTCGAAGACAACGGTATTGGACATCACCGCGGTGGGGTCGCCGACAGCTTTCTTAATGCCTTCAAGCGTCTGACGGAGCGAATAATCGTCGGCGCCGATAAGCACGTGCAGCAAATTGCATCCTCCGAAAAAGACTATACCATTCTACCATAACCGCGGGCGGGGGTTAATGTTGACAAAACGGCGCCGTTGCGGAATAATCGCAACGAGAGACCGATACACGGGCTTTACTACCGCTGAATCGAGAGGTGAAACGATGCCGGACGACCGATTGGAAGAAAACGTAAGCGACGAACTGAAAAAGCTGGCCAGCATCGCCACGGACATGCAGCTCGCCAACAAGCTCAGGATTCAGGCGATTAACCAGCTCGGCATAATGGCCTCCCACGAATCGCTGCTGGTGCTGCTGAACCTCGCCGCCAACGACAAACTGAACGTCGACGAGAGGGAACTAGCTCTCAAGAAAGCCCACGACATCGTTAAGAAAGGCCGCTGAAAACTTCTAGCCAATGCCCGGGAGCGCTCATGAGCATTAATACCGGCATCATCGGACTTGCGCAGAGCGGCAAGACGACCGTTTTCAACGCTCTCACGGGGGGAAAAGTCGAGGCAGCCCACGCGGGGGCCGGTCTTTCGCCGCATATCGGCATCGCCAGAGTGCCCGAACCGCGCCTTAAAACCCTCGAAGGCATACTGCATCCGCAAAAAATAACGCCGGTCGAAGCCAGATACACGGACGTCGGCGCTTCCGTAAAAACGCTGGCGCAGGACAAAGGGCTGGGCGGACAGCTCCTGAACCAGCTCAGCGCGGTGGACACGCTCATATGCGTGGTGCGCGCCTTTAAAGACGACAGCGTGCCCCACCCGCAGGGAAGCCTGGACGTTAAAAGGGACATCGCCACTCTGAACATGGAACTCGTCTTCTCCGACCTCTCCATAATGGAAAGAAGGCTGGAGAAAATCGAGGCCTCGATGAAAAGCGCCAAACCCGGCGAACGGCAGGGCTTCCTCCAGGAGAAAGAAACACTGGCCCGTTTCCAGGAAGAGCTGGAAAAGGACATGCCGTTACGGGAGCTCCCGATAGATTCCGTGGAGGCAAGGTATGTCACCAACTACCAGTTCCTCACGGCCAAGCCGCTGCTGGTGGTCGTCAACATCGGGGAGGAGCAGCTGGCGGACGCGGTCGCTCTGGAAGCGGAGCTGGCCGGAGAGCGCCCGGGGGCGAAAAGCCGCGTCATAGCCCTCTGTGGCAAGCTCGAGGCGGAGCTGGCGCAGCTCGATGAAAGCGCGGCGCAGGAGTTCCGCGCCGACTACGGGATTAAAGAATCGGGGCTGGAGAGGACAATCAAGGCATCCTACGAGCTGTCCGACCTGATAACGTTTTTCACGATAGCCTCCGGCGAGGTCAGGGCGTGGTCGATAAAGAAGGGCACGACCGCTCTCAAAGCTGCCGGGAAAATCCACACGGACATGGAGAGGGGATTTATCCGGGCGGAGGGGATAAGCTTTGACGAACTCGTAAAGTGCGGCAACATCCCCGAAGCAAAGAAAAAGGGACTGCTGCGACTAGAAGGCAAGGAATACATAGTGCAGGACGGCGATATTATCACTTTTCTTTTCAACGTATAGAAACGGCGCCGCGGCGGCGCACGAAAAGCTTCAGGCCCTGCTCACTCACCACCACGATATATTCACCCACTTCGATATCGCCCTCATTCGATTTAGCGCTCCAGAGCTCGCCTTTAATCCGCACCAGGCCTTCAGGCGCCAGGCGGCTGGCGACCCTGCCCACCGCCCCCACCATCGAGGGCAACCCTACCGCCGCCTGCTTTTTAAGCGTGTGCGTGGTAAAAACAAAAAGCCAGAGGCTGAAAGCCGCCCAGACTATCATAGCGCCGATAAGGACCGATAGAGGCAGCTCGATATTGAACTCCGGCAACAGAAACCGCCAGATGACCCAGATAGCCACCTCCTCCGTAGCGGTGCTGATAACGGCCACGACCAGCCGGGCCGAAGTGAGTTTTTTATCCATGTCAATAAAGTATTATATAATAAATACAGGGACTATATTTTAACTCCCGATAAAAAAGTTTAAAAAACGGTTAAAAAAATTTTTAACGATACCGGGGATAAACGCGGTTCCGGACTTGACAAGAACAGATAATAGTGATATCCTTTATATTAGTAATAATGCCCCAAGTGTTTTTTGTATTACCTTCCCGTATTTAAATGCCCATAGCATCAAGCGATAAGCACGCACGTCTTCTTTCTGGATGATTTGCGCTGGTGAAACGCCAGACCTGAATTGTTGTGTTTTTAGGAGTAAAGATGGCCGTCAGAACGTCTAAACCCGCACCCAAGTCCTCACCAAAATCCTCCCCCGGACCGGAAACGCATGTTCCAAGGAAATCATATGCCAGGCTGCCCAATGTCCTGGATGTCCCCAACCTGATCAAAGTACAGCTCGATTCTTTCCAGAGGTTCCAAGAAGAAGGACTGAAGCAGCTGCTTGAAGAGATATCTCCTGTTAAAGACCTCACCGGGAACAGGCTCGAGCTGAGCTTCATGGCGTATGAATTTCGAGAGCCGCGACCGGGACATTCCGAGCAGGAGTGCCACGAACGCGACCAGACCTACTCCGCCCCCCTGTACGTTAAAGTGCGCCTGCTGGTGAAAGACACGGGGGAAATCAAAGAGCAGGACCTGTTCTTCGGGGACATACCTCTGATGACCGCCAAAGGCACCTTTATCACCAGCGGCGCCGAGCGCGTCGTGGTCAGCCAGCTACTGCGGTCGCCGGGCGTTTACTTCACCAGCGAAGAAGACCCGGTATCGGGCCGGGACCTGTGCGCCGCCAAGCTGATACCGACCCGCGGGGCCTGGCTGGAGTTCGAGACGAGCAACCGGAACGTAATCTCGACCAAAATCGACGGCAAACGCAAAATCCCCATCACCACCCTGCTGCGCGCCATCGGCTACAGCAGCGACGAAGAGCTGTTAAAGCTTTTTGAAAAACAGGATGGAGTAGACGAGCATTACTACATCCGGACGACCATGGAGCGCGAGCCGCTCATCAAGGATGAGAAGGACGCGGTCATGGACATCTACAAAAAGCTGCACCCCGGGGAGCTCCCCTCCGCGGAGAATGCCAGGAAACTCATCAAGAGCCTTTTTTTCGACGCGTCGCGATATGACCTGGGGAACGTGGGCCGCTATAAACTGAACAAACGCCTGGGACTGAACGTCAGCCTCAAGGAGCGGACGCTCACCAAAGACGACATTGTCGAGATAGTAAGGCATGTTATTCTGATAAACAACCACCAGGATAACGTCGACGACATCGACCACCTGGGGAACCGGCGGGTGAGGACCGTCGGCGAGCTGGTGCAGACCCAGTTCCGCATCGGCTTCCTGCGCCTGGAGCAGGTCGTCAGGGAGCGCATGAGCATCATCGGCACCGAAGCGGTAACGCCCAGCGCGCTGGTGAATATCCGCCCCATCGTGGCGGCGGTAAGGGAGTTTTTCGGGGGGTCGCAGCTATCCCAGTTCATGGACCAGACCAACCCCCTGGCGGAGCTAACGCACAAAAGGCGTCTGTCAGCCATGGGGCCGGGCGGGCTTTCGCGGGAACGCGCCGGGTTCGAGGTTCGCGACGTCCACTTCTCCCACTATGGGCGCATCTGCCCTATCGAGACGCCGGAAGGACCGAACATCGGCCTCATAGGGTCGCTGGCGACGTACAGCATCATCAACGAATACGGGTTCATCGAGACGCCGTACCGCAAGGTCATCAACACGATGACCAACAAGGACAAAAAGCTCCCCGGAAGGACGGTGGCGGAAGACATCGTCGACGAAAAGGGCAAGATGCTGGTGGAAGCCGGGACGGTCATCACTCCGGAGCTCGCCGCCAGGCTGGCGAAACTGAAGTCAAAAAAGATTAAAGTAGTACCCTTCGTCTCGGACGAAATCGTCTACATGCCCGCCGACGAAGAAGACAAGTATATTATCGCCCAGGCCAACGCGCCGCTCGATGAGAAAAACCAGTTCATCCAGAAAAGAATCGAGGCTAGGCTCAGCGACGGCTACCTCCTGGAAAGCCCCGAGAAAATCGAGTACATGGACGTATCGCCCAAGCAGGTAGTCAGCGTGGCGACGGCCCTGACGCCGTTCCTGGAGCACAACGATGCCAACCGCGCCCTGATGGGCGCCAACATGCAGCGCCAGGCGGTGCCGCTGCTGCGGCCGGAAGCGCCACTGGTAGCCACCGGCATGGAGACAGAAGCCGCCAAGCACAGCCGACAGGTGGTCTTCGCACAGCACCCCGGCGTGGTGACGGAAATCGCCGGAAGCATCGATGATAAACTGAACACAAAGTACCGCATCGTGGTCACGCGGGACGACGGCCAGAAAGACACGTACGACCTGATGAAGTTCGTCCGCACCAACCAGGGGACCTGCATCAACCAGCACCCGCTGGTCAACAAAGGGGACAGGGTCGAAGTCGGACAGGTGCTGGCGGACAGCTCCGCTACGGAAAGCGGCGAGCTGGCGCTTGGACAGAACGTGACGGTGGCTTTCATGAGCTGGGAGGGCTATAACTTCGAGGACGCCATTATCCTCAGCAGCCGGATGGTGGAGGAAGACATGTTCACCTCCATCCACATCAACAAACACGAAGTGGAAGCCCGCGACACCAAGCTCGGGCCGGAAGAAATCACCCGGGACATCCCCAACGTGGGCGAGGAAAGCCTGCGCGAGCTCGACGAGGACGGCATCATACGCATCGGCGCGGAAGTAAGGCCGGACGACACCCTCGTCGGGAAAATCACTCCCAAGGGCGAGACGGAGCTCTCCGCCGAGGAGAAGCTGCTCCGGGCCATCTTCGGTGAAAAGGCCAGGGAGGTCAAGGACACCTCGCTGAGGGTCCCTCACGGGGAGTGGGGCAAGGTAATCAACGTTAAAGTATATACCCGCAAGGACAGCCGCGACGGGGGGGACGACCTGCCGGCGGGGGTCAACCAGTGGGTACAGGTATGGATAGCCCAGAAACGCCGGGTATCCGTGGGCGACAAGCTGGCGGGGAGACACGGCAACAAGGGCGTCATCTCCATCATCGCGCCCAAAGAAGACATGCCCTTCCTGCCGGACGGGACGCCGGTAGATATCATCCTCGACCCCATCGGGGTGCCGTCCAGAATGAACATCGGGCAGGTGCTGGAGACGCACCTGGGCTGGGCGGGGCACATACTGGGCTTCCGGGCGCTGACGCCGGTCTTCGACGGGGCCGACGACGCCGCCATCGAGGACGCCCTCTGCCGCTCCTGGATTGTACAGCAGTCCGGCGCCGAAGACCCCAGGCCCGGTAAAAATAAAGAGCCTTACAATCAGCAAGTCGCCGAGGCATGGGTAAAAAGCAAAGGGTACGACGGCAAAGCCGTTTTCAACGAGTCCCTCCACGGCAAAGCCAGGGATATCGGGCTGAGACTGTGGCTCGAGGAGCTGAGCATACCCGCCAAAAACCTGAACGCGGCGGAGCTCGAGCGCGTGGTGCAAAAGGTCAACGCCGAGGGACGATTTGCGCCGCCGACATACGGAAAAGTAATACTCCACGACGGGCGCACCGGAGAACCGTTCGACCAGCCGGTGACCGTCGGCAGTATCTACATGATGAAGCTCATCCACCTGGTGGAGGACAAAGTGCACGCCCGCTCCACCGGGCCGTACTCGCTGATTACGCAGCAGCCGCTGGGCGGCAAAGCCCAGTTCGGCGGGCAGCGGTTCGGCGAGATGGAGGTCTGGGCGCTGGAAGCCTACGGCGCCGCCCACAACCTCCAGGAAATGCTGACGATAAAATCGGACGACGTGACCGGTCGCGCCAAAGCCTACGAGTCCATCATCAAAGGCGACGATATCTTACAGCCCGGCGTACCGGAATCGTTCAAGGTGCTGGTCAAAGAGCTGCAGAGCCTGGGGCTCGCCCTAGAGGTGATTAACGAGGAAGAGACAAAGGTAGCCCCGGCCGAGGAAACGATGGAGGAAGCTTATAAACTGGAGACGGAGCTGAAGGAAAGCGAAGAGCCAATCTGGAAAGAGGTAGAAGAAGATGTTCGAGATTAACGATTTCGATGCCGTCCGCATATCGCTGGCGTCACCGGAACAGATAAGAAGCTGGTCGTACGGCGAGGTAACCAAGCCGGAGACGATTAACTACCGCACGCTCAAACCCGAACGGGACGGCCTGTTTTGCGAAAGGATTTTCGGTCCGACCAAGGACTTCGAGTGCTACTGCGGAAAGTACAAGAGAATCCGCTACAAGGGCGTCATCTGCGACAAATGCGGCGTCGAAGTGGCCAGAGCTAAAGTCCGCAGGGAACGCATGGGGCATATCGAGCTTGCCTGCCCGGTCAGCCACATCTGGTTCGCCAAGGGCATCCCGAGCAGGATAGGCCTGCTGCTCGACCTTTCTCCGCGCAGCCTAGAGCACGTCCTGTATTTCTCCCAGTATATCGTCACGGCCGTGGACGAAGCCGCGCGGGAGGAATCTATCAAGCAGCTGGAAGAGAGCACCAGGCAGGCCGTCGAGGAACGTGAGAAAGCCAGCGAGGAGCAGGTCGCCCGGATGGAGGCGGACAAGGCCACCGTCGAGGAGATTAACAAGTTCCGCGGCCAGTTCGTCGATGAAAAGACCAGGCTCGAAGAAGAGCTAGCCATGGAAACGGAAAAGCTCAAAGGCCTGCACGTCAAAGAGCTGCTCACCGAGAACCATTACCACGACCTCAAACAGAAGTACGGGAACGTCTTCGAGGCGGGCATGGGCGCCGAAGCCATCCTGCAAATCATGAAGGGCATCAACCTCGACGAGATACGCAACAACCTTTTAATGGAAACGCAGTCCTCCTCCGGCCAGCGGCGCAAAAAAGCCAGCAAGCAGCTGAGAGTGGTGGAGTCTTTCCGCAACAGCGGCAACAAACCGGAGTGGATGATCCTCACGGTGCTGCCGGTGCTACCGCCCGACCTCCGGCCGATGGTACAGCTGGACGGCGGCAGGTTCGCCACCAGCGACCTCAACGACCTCTACCGGCGGGTCATCAACCGCAAC
>CAYTZI010000072.1:0-11074 GCA_964442335.1 uncultured Dehalococcoidaceae bacterium
TTTCTTGTGGATGGAGACGAAGACGCCCGCTTTTTCCTTCATCTCGGGGGTCAGGTCCGCTGGGAGAGAGGGGCTTTTACCTGTTTTAGTATATGTGTCTACCGTTTCTTTGGCCAGAGCCGCGATAGGATGCATCATCTTACATCCCTCTCTTTTAGAGGCCTCCCTTCTTAAAGATAACGCCCGCGTAGCCCACCACCGCACTTTTATCGCCGGTGGCGTCGCCGCTGGTCTGATATTTCACCAGCTCCGCGCCCGTTGCCCCGAGCTCTTTAGCTGCGACGATGAGGCAAACGACCGGACCATAGGCGCACATCGATATGTTCAGGCCGCGGTAGCTCCGGGTAAGCTCGTCCTCGTCCAGGGCGAGCATGGCCTCGACCGCTTTCATGTCCTTGGTTTTGGCGACATCGTGCGGCTCGTAGTGTGTCATGTCGCCGCTCGCCATGATTACCGCTTCCCTCTTGAGCTCCCGGACTGCCCGGGCGATGTCGCGCCCGATTTCTTTATAGGCGCCGGCCGTGGCGCCCGCCAGTATGACCGGTACTATCCGCACGTCCGGCTTCACATATTGCAGGAACGGCAGCTGCACCTCGATGGCGTGTTCTTCGCGGTGGGCCCGGTAGTCCTCCTCCAGGTATTTCGAGAGAGACACCATCTTTTTGGCCAGCTCCTCGTCAACCTCCACGTCGCCGAGGGGCGTTTTCCAGGTGCCCTCGGTCCAGACGCTGTAGGGTTTCCCCATGCCGGTGTGGGTCGGGCCCATGATGACAAAGGTATCCTTGAACTTTATCCTGGAAAGGGCCGCCCCGGTAACCGCCCCGGAGTACTGATAGCCGGCATGCGGCGCCAGCAGGCCGATGGCTTCCTCTTTGGTCGCGTTCTTATCGATGAACTTCGCCATCATGGCGTTGATTTCAGCCGCCGAAGCGGGATAGAAATACCCCGCCACGGATGGATTTCTGATCATCTTACCCCTCCTTTGAACCGGTCCTGAAGTTAAGCTCCGCGCCGCAGGAACGACAGCGCGAACCCGCCAGTCCGGTTACTTCTGTATCGTACCCGACCCTTTTTACGACGGTCTGGCCGCAGTTGCAGCAGCGGGTGCTTTCGCTTTCATGCCCCGGAACGTTGCCGGCGTAGATAAACTTGAGTCCGGCCTTTCTGCCGATTTCGCAGGCGCGCTCGATGGTCGAGAGGGGGGTGGGGGGCAGGTGCATGAGGCGGTGGTTGGGATAAAAGCGGGTGACGTGCCAGGGCGTCAGCTCTCCCAGCTCTGCTTTTACCCAGTCGGCGAGTCCTTGAAGCTGCGCATCGTCGTCGTTCATGGTGGGGATGATGTTGGTAACGACCTCTACGTGCATGTGCCATTTTTCTTTAGCGCGCTTCGTCACGTCGAGGATTTCCCGCCAGTGCGGCACTCCGGTGAGGTCTTTATAAAATGCGTCGGTAAAGCCCTTGATATCGACCCTCCAGGCGTCCAGGTAAGGCCCGATGGTATCCAGCGCCTCCGGCGTGGCATAGCCGTTGGTCACGTAGACGGTATAAAGGTTCTTCTCTTTAGCCAGCTTCGCGGATTCCAGTGTGTGCTCGAACCAGATGGTGGGCTCATTATAGGTCCAGGCGATGCCCTGGCAGCGGCTCTTGATAGCCAGGTCGATAGATGCCGCCGGTAAAAGCTCGCGGCATTCGTGCAGCAGGGCGGTGCTGTCCGCGGTGGAAATTTCCCAGTTCTGGCAGTGCTTGCAGTGGAAGTTGCACCCCAGCGTACCCAGGGAGAAACACAGCGTGCCGGGATGGAAGTGGAACAGGGGCTTCTTCTCTATGGGGTCGGCGGCCACGGACGACACCCGCCCGTAGTTGAGGTTATAAAGAGTGCCGCCGCGGTTCTGGTACATGCCGCAGGCGCCGTAGTTCCCCGGGTTAATCCGGCAGCGCCACTGGCAGGTGCGGCACTGTACTCTGGAGTCCGGCAGCTTCTCGTAAAGCAGCGCCTCTCGCATGACCTCACCACCTTGTAATAATTATAGCACCGACGGCAACAATAAGATAAAGTCAAAAAGTTTAAAGAGGCGTACAAGTTTTATTTATAAAGCTTTATGGGGAATAGGGGATAGAGAATCATGAAAGAGACGATATGCGCTAAAAAGATAAGGATGACTATTCCCAGCAGCGTCCATCTTAGCTTGCGGGACCTTCCGCCCTGGAAAATACCGATGAGCTTGTCCATGCCCATCGCTACCCCCAGGCATATCGCCCCGATGGTGGGATAGAAATAGAAAGGATAGCTCATCCTGTCCGTGAGGATGCTCATCGGTATCCAGATGAGATAGGTGCTGGTGAACCACGCCGCCCCGAAAATCCCGGCCTCGTCCCGCCTGACTGCCAGGTATACCATGTAGCCGAAAGCCGGTATGATGAGAGCCCAGATGGAAGGGCTGATGGCCGATATATAGTGGGGCACCCACCAGTACGGCATCACTTTGTAGTTGATGACCCACTCCCAGGGGCGGCTGGCGCTTTCATGCGTGCTGTTCTCGAAAGTGATGCTGCCGGTCAGGCTCAGCATGTTCTTTATCCGGTGGAAGGAGTCGGGGACTTTAGAAAAGTCCTGGTAGATAGCGTACTCCAGGAGATACAGTCCCACTATGAAGGTGATAATCGCAAGCACGATCGTCATGGCGAACCAGCGGGAACGGTTGACCTTGCTGGCGAACCAGTGGATAATCAGAACGGGCATCGCCAGGGCGCCCGCGAGCTTGCCCAGCGCGCTGAGCCCCGCGGCTATGCCGGCGGCGAAATACCTCCGCAGCAGGTAGAGCAGGAACGTCAGGAACATGAAAAAGACGTAGTACACGTCCAGCATGGCCACGCTGTTCTGGACGAAGGTCATGTTCTCGAACGCCAGCAGGAAAGCGGCGATGGACGCCCCCCGGCGCGAAAGGTTAAGCTGGCGGCAGACGAAATAGAACAGGATGATGGAGCCCGTGCCGAGGATTATCGAGAAAAACCGCCAGCCCAGCGGCCTGTCCCCGAATATTTTCATCCCCGCGGTGATGAACAGTTTCCCCAGCGGTGGGTGCTCCTGGAACTTAACGGTTTGGTTGGCGCTGATGCCCCTGGCTTCGTTGACGTAGTGCTGCTCGTCCAGGATGAGCTCCTGCGGGTTGGAGATAATCGCGAAATGCAACGCGAGGGTCGCCAAGACGATGAGGAAAAGCCAGAAATACTCCCATCTGTAAAACCGCTTGACCAGGGAAAGGGCAGCTTTCAAAGGAAAATGCTCCGTCTTTATCAATGGGTATTACCTATTATTATACCCCTTTACCTATTCCGCTCAAAGGATTATAATATACTGGTTCTATAATTTAAACGAAAAAACCCTCCGGGAGGTCAGGCATTTGGGAGCGTTATTCATAGTTTCCGCGGAAGAAAAAGCCGGCAAGACCGCGCTATGCGCCGGACTCGCCGTTAATTTCATCAGCGACGGCAAAAAGACCGGCTATCTCAAGCTGCACGCTCCCGAAACCGCTGGCCCGGATGGCGACCTCACTTTCATGACGCGGATACCGGGAGTGTCCGAATCCGCCAGCGATAAAGACGTCGTACTGGCTGAGGGCAACCTTGGGACAGGCGCCGATGACGGACTGAGCCGCGTGGCTTACAAGGCGGCCAAAGAGATGAAAGCCCGGGTAATCGCCGTGGAAGTATACTCGGCCGAATGTCCCCGCTTCCCCGATGTTTACAAAGGGTTCGGCTCACGCTTTCTGGGAGTCATTATTAACAAAGCGCCGCAGAGCCGGCTCGAAAGCATTAAAGAAGAGGCGGGCGCGCGGTGCGGGGCGGCGGGCGTAAAGCTGCTCGGGGTCATACCGGAAGACCGGGCGCTGCTCGCCCTCACCGTCGGCGAGCTGGCCGAAAGACTCGGCGGAAAGATTTTGAACAACCCGGAGAAATCGGGAGAGCTCGTGGAAAACTACATGGTCGGTGCGATGGTCGTTGATTCCGGTCTCGACTACTTCGGGCGTAAAAGCAAAAAGGCCGCCATCGTCCACCACGACCGACCGGATATGCAGCTTGCCGCGCTGGAGACGCCCACGGCCTGCCTCGTCCTGAGCGGCAGCACGGAGACCTCGGAGCCGGTATACAACGTGCTCTTTAAAGCGCGGGGCAGCGGCATCCCCCTTATCGCCACCGGCGCCGCCATACCGGACATCGTCAACACTATCGAAGAGACGGTGCTCAATACCCGGCTTACCCAGTCGAAAAAGCTTACCGGCCTGGCCGGGACGGTAAAGAAGAATATCGATATCAAGGCGTTAGCCTAGCCGGCGGACCCGGCGGAGAAAAGGAGGGTAGCGACAAACCGGACTAACCGTCCCGCAGCTGTCATGTTCCCCGCTCCGTGAAAACGGGCAAGCGGGGAAGTTCCTGGGGTGGCTACATTGCTCTGGGACTTTTTATTTGGTAAGCCGTGTTTTTAAGTCGATTATATCGCCCCGTCCGGCGGTTAAGACCGGCGGGGATATAAAATAAAGTCCATAAAGGGGGGCAAGTGATTGAATGCATTAGGAAGACATCTACTGGTTGAGCTGTACGACTGCGACAAAGAGGCGCTGAACGACCTCGACCTGCTCCGCGGGGTCATGCTGGACGCCGCCATTGAATCGGGCGCGGTGGTGCTCGGCGACTCCTTCCACCGGTTCAGTCCGCAGGGGGTCAGCGGGGTGGTCATCATCGCCGAATCGCACCTTTCCATCCACACCTGGCCGGAGTTCGGCTACGCGGCGGTCGACGTCTTCACCTGCGGCACTACGGTCCAGCCCGAAAAAGCGGCACAGGTCCTGATAGAGAAGCTCGGGGCCGGACACCATTCTATTGCCGAGATTCCCCGAGGGGTCCTGGTGGCGGTATAGCTATGGATACTGACCCTGATAAATGGCTCCAGGACAAGATTAGTGAGGACTTCCTCCAGCTGCACCGTCTTGAGGACGAGCTGTACAGCGGCCGGACGAAATACCAGTCCGTGCAGGTGGTGCGCACGGGCAATCTTGGCCTGTGCCTGGTGCTGGACGGCAAGATACAGTCGAGCGAAACGGACGAGCATATCTACCACGAAGCCCTGGTGCAGCCGGCCATGCTGGCGCATCCCCGCCCGGAGACGGTCTTCATCGCCGGGGGCGGCGAGGGCGCCACGCTACGGGAGGTGCTTGCTCATAAAAGTGTAAAAAGGGCGGTAATGGCGGAAATAGACGAGGAAGTCACGGCCCTCAGCCGCAAATACCTGCCCTTGCTGAGTCGCGGCGCTTTCGAGGACAGCCGCGCGGAGCTTTATCACGTCGATGCGCGCGCTTACCTGGAAAAATCGACCGATAATTACGACGTTATTATTATAGATTTGCCCGACCCCCTGGAGAAGGGGCCGGCGTATCTGCTTTTTACGCAGGAATTTTACCGCACCGTCTTCGGCAGGCTTACCGGAGACGGTATTATAGCGCTCCAGGCCGGCTCCGCCTCGCCAACCGAGCTGCTGAACTTAACCGCCGTCAATAACACGCTGAAGAGTGTCTTCCCGATAGCCGTACCGTACGCGACGTATATGCCCGCTTTCGGGGGGCCGTGGGGTTTTTGCCTGGCGTCGAAGGGGATTGACCCCTCGCATTTTTCCCCCGAAGAAGTGGATAAAAGGATTCGGGCGAGAGGGGTTGCAGGGTTAAAGTTCTACGACGGCCTGACCCACCGGGGCATGTTCTCGCTGCCGAGGTATATCAGGGAGGCCGCGGCAAAACAGACGAGAATCATTACGGACGATAAGCCGCTGTACCTCTACGGCAAATAGTTGAACCCGGTTTCTAAAACGAACAGGCTGGCGAATGTTTCATCACCAGCCTGTGTTTCGTTTTACGCTGTCTTATCGCTAGCGACTTGTTCGCATCTTGCTGAAGCACTCGCTGCAATAGACGGGTCGGCCTTCGCGGGGCTCGAAGGGTACTTCGGTCTCTTTGCCGCACTCGGCGCAGACCGCGGGGTACATCTGGCGGACTTTACCGCCGGAGCCGTAACGCTCTGCTTTCCTTGCCTGCCGGCAGTTGGGGCACCGTTTGGGCTCGTTGGTGTAGCCCTTGGACTGGAAGAACTCTTGCTCCGCAGCGCTGAAAGTAAACGAGGCACCGCAATCAGCACACGTGAGTGTCTTGTCTTGGAAACTCAACGGATAACCTCCTTTCTTAAGTTTAGTTGGTTCGTGAAGGTCATCCGTAAAAGAGTCGGGTAGAAGAAGTCAACTTGCATATTGTGATAACCTAGACTGAAAACCACCAGACGCTATTATATAACGGAGCAATGGGATTTGCAATAGCCAAATGGTAATATTTTTTCGGTTTCCCGCTACAGTTATGTTATAATTCTTCAGGTTGGTACGGGGCCGTAGTTCACTTGGGAGAACGTCTGCTTTGCACGCAGGAGGTAGGGGGTTCGAATCCCCCCGGCTCCACTTTACCTTCAAGATATTAGCTGTGGGGGCGCTATAAACGGGTTGTCCCGGTTGACTATAAAAATCTGACCGTGATGGAGGTATCGGCATGGACAAGCGACAGGGTATTGGTCCGCTCGCGATGGACAAGACAAAGCTGAAAAAAGACGCGCTGGCCGGGGAGGTGGCGGTAGTTACCGGCGGGGCGGGCAACGTGGGACTGGGCACCGCCAGGAGCCTGGCTTGGCTGGGGGCCAAGGTGGTAATCGTCGATGTAACCCCGGAGGCCGGAAAGGCCGCCGAGGAACTCATCGACAGCGAGAACGGGCCCGGGACCGCTCTCTTCGTCGAGGCTGACGTTTCCGACGAGGCCGCCATGAAGGCCATGGCTGAAAAGGCTTTCGGCACCTTCGGGAAGGTGGATATCCTGGTCAACAATGCCATGATAATGTCCATGGGGGCGCCGGTTCTAAAGTCAACTCTACACCAGATGGACCGGCAGTACGAGATAGCCGCCCGCGGCACGCTTATCGGGATACAGCTTTTCGTACCCGGAATGCAGGAAAGGCATCACGGCGTTGTCACGTACATGGCTACGGCTTTCCGCTATCCCGTGGGACCGAGCAATTACTGCGCGGCCAAAGCGGCGGCCACCTCCATAATGATGTCGCTGGCGGCGGAGCTGGGGCCGGTGGAAAAGACCGGTATCTCCGTTTTCACGTTCATCCCGGCGGGCGTCGGCTTCCCCCGCAGCGTGCCCCCTCCAACTCCCGAACTATTAGAGAGATTTAAAAACTTCAAGATGCCCGCTATGCCCGGCTACGAAGGGAATATCCCTTCCGAGGACGGCGGGGCGGCGCTTGCCTACTGCATCACCCGCGCCGCCGAGCTGCACGGCTCCGGGATAATGATCGGGCAGGCTTTCCGGCAGATGGACTGGCCGTACCCCAGGCCGGAGACGGTGCAGAAGACCGATTTCCAGCGCATCAATGACATGGCGCTTTCGCTGGTGTTCTCGATTATGGGGCCCGGCTTCCCCGACCCCAAGGTGCCGCTCATGCCCATAAACAGGCAGTAGCCCGGCCACTACATCGCGCGGGACAGCTATCTAGAGCAAAGCATGGCGGGCGGTACTTTATGTCCCCCGGGTCGGCGTTCGGTCAAAGCCACTTTTTCCTTCTGAAATAGACCAGCAGGGAGAGGCCCACGATTGCCAGGAAACCTAAAAGGGCGAAGTATCCCCATCGCCAGCCCAGTTCCGGCATATTCGTAAAGTTCATCCCGTAGATACCGACAAAAAAGGTCAGCGGTATGAATATTGAAGCGAAGATAGTGAGCGTCTTCATGACCTCGTTCATCTTATTACTGACGCTGGAGAGATAGATATCAACCATGCCGGATATCATGTCCCGGTAACTCTCCACGGTATCCATAATTTGAATAGTATGGTCATAGACATCCCGGAGATATATACCGGTAGACTCGTGAACAAGTGTCGATTCGCCGCGTTCCAGACCACTGAGCAATTCTCTTAAAGGCCAGACGGACTTCCTCATAAATATCATCTCGTTCTTCAGTTCCCGGATATCCCGCAGGATTTTGGGGGAAGGCTCCGCCGTTAACTGTCGTTCCGTGTCTTCTATTTTTTCACCAACTTTCTCCAGAATCAGGAAGTAGTTATCAACGACGGCGTCCAGTAGTGCGTAGGCGAGATAGTCGGAGCTTCCCTTACGAATCCGCCCCTTGCTTTTCCTGATTCTATCTCTTACCGGGTCAAAGACATCACCTTCACGCTCCTGGAACGATATAACGAAATTTGAACCGAGGATTAAGCTAACCTGCTCCGCCTCTATCTGGTCTTCATTACCGCCGGGGTAGAGCATTTTCAGAACAACAAAGATGTAGTCCCCGTAATCCTCCATTTTGGGACGCTGGTCCGTATTTAAAATGTCTTCCAGTAAAAGAGGGTGCAGGCCAAAGTGGCTGCCAAGCTTTTCTATAATCTCCACCTCGTGAAGACCGTCTATGTTGATCCAGGTAACGGTTGGCTTGTCCTTGAAGGGAAAACTCTCCTCAATTGTCTTCGCTTCTTTCTCTTCAAACTGCTCGGCGTCGTAGTCAAGGATTCTAATCCTTACTTTTTCAGCTCTGCGCTCCCCCACATGAACCAGAGTACCGGGTGGAAGTCCCGTCTTGTGAGACCTCTTTTTTATCAATCTCTGTATCATTATTCACCTCCCTGGTATCTTGCTGCGGTACTATTTCCGCTCAGGTGGATGTTGTTCGTTTCTCAAGCTTATCACTGATACCCCGTAATTTCAAAGTTCCGGGCTCAACCGTACCGCCGCGCCGGAAAACAGGAACACTGTAATAGTAATTGCCCTTGCTTACCATAAAATCCACCTGAAAATTACATAATCATGACATTTCAGTACGGCCCGCCTGATTTCATTGACAGATTTTTAAAACAGCTTCTATACTTAAGATATATGGTGAATTTTGTTTTCCATAGAGACTGGAGTGGTGAAGAACATGGGTTTTTTATTCCGCGGACGGAAAAAGGTAGCCAAGGATAGTCCTGAGACGGCAGACGCTCCCGGGAGCAGGGTCTTAACCCGGGCGGAGGTTCCGGTGAAGACCGCCGGTCCTGAAGGACAGCCGACGCCGCAGAGGCCGCGTACTCTCGGCGAGCTGAAAGCGTCCGGCTATAAACCTTTGTCTGTAAGAGAAGAAATGAGGCGCAACCTCATCGCGCTGATAAAGGCCAAAAGGCCCATCTTCAACGGCATCATCGGCTACGATAATACGGTGATACCCCATGTTGAGAACGCCGTGCTGTCCGGCCAGAATATCATCTTCCTCGGCGAGCGGGGGCAGGCCAAGTCCCGCGTCATGCGCCTTCTCACCGGCCTGCTGGACGAGGCCATACCGGTCGTCAGGGGCTGCGAAATCAACGATAGCCCCTTTTCCCCGATATGCAAGGCCTGCCGTGAGAAGATAGCGCGCGAAGGTGACGCCGCGGAAATCGACTGGCTTTTACGGGCGGACAGGTACGGTGAAAAGCTCGCCACGCCGGACACAACGATTGCCGACCTCATCGGGGACGTCGACCCCATTAAGGTGGCCGAGGGGCGGTACCTTTCCGATGAGCTGACCATGCACTACGGGATTATCCCGCGCACCAACCGGGGGATATTCTGCATCAATGAGCTCCCCGACCTCATGGAGAGGCTGCAGGTGGGGCTGTTCAACCTGCTGGAGGAAGCGGACATCCAGATAAAGGGCTACCGGGTGCGGCTGCCGCTGGATATCATACTCGTCGCCAGCGCCAACCCGGAGGACTATACCAGCCGCGGCAGGATTATTACCCCGCTTAAAGACCGCTTCGGCGCGCAGATACGCACCCACTACCCGGTCACGCTCAAGGACGAGATAGCCATCGTCGAGCAGGAATGGCAGGTCTTTGAAAACGGTGACGTTGACTTTTTCGTTCCCGATTACGTTAAAGAGGTCATCGCGGAGATAACGCAACTGGCCCGCAAGAGCCCGGACGTCGGCCAGCGCTCCGGCGTGAGCGTGAGGGTCTCCATCGCCAACATGGAAACGGTTGTCGCTAACGCCATTCGGCGGGCGATTATGCTGGGAGAGAAGCTGGCGGTGCCGCGCATCAGCGACTTCCCTTACATTATCGCCTCCACCACCGGCAAGATTGAGATGGAAGGCTTCGAGGACAAGAACGAGCAGAAGCTTATCGACGACCTCACCAGGAGAGCGGTGCTGACGGTATTCAACCGTTATTTCCAGTTCGACGAGTTTGAGCCGGTGGTCAGGCAGTTCAACGGGGGGTTCACCGTCGAGACATCGGAAAATATGAACGCCAAATCCTATGTGCGGTACATTAAAGAGATTCCCGGGCTGGCCAAGGCCGTGAAAAAGCTGACCTCCGCGGAAACGCCGGAAACGCTGGCGTCGGTAGTGGAGTTCATCCTCGAAGGCGCCCACCTCAACAAGAGACTGAATAAAACAAAGGCCGCCGGCAAGACGGTCTACAAGCGTTAGAAATATGGAAAACTATCTCTATTCCGAATGGGACAACACCCAGAACATCTTCGAGCCGGACGCCGACTCGCTAATGGAGCAGCTTCAGCGCAACCTGATGTACGACGGCGACCTCGCCGAAGCATTGCGCATGATGCAGCGCAACGGCCTGGCGGACCGCCAGGGAAGGCGTTTGCCCAGCCTCCGGGAGCTCATACAGCGGCTGCGCCAGCGGCGGCAGGAACACCTGGAGAAATACAAGCTGGGCTCGATGATGGAAGACATCCGCAAGAGGCTCGATGAAATTATCGAGGCCGAGCGCCAGGGCATCCGGCACCGGCTGGATGAGGCAAAACAAAAAGCGTCGGACGGGGGCCGTGAGCTGACGCCGGAGATGCGCGAAAAGCTGCTCAAGAACGTTGAAGAGCGCGCCGCCCGCAATATGGAAAAGCTGGAGGCCCTGCCTCCCGATGTCGGCGGCAGAATAAATGACCTCAGCCAGTACGATTTCATGGACCAGGAGGCCAGGCGCCAGTTTCAGGAGCTCATGGACATGCTCAAACG
>CAYTZI010000073.1:0-10839 GCA_964442335.1 uncultured Dehalococcoidaceae bacterium
CTTCATGGCGATGCCTTCCTCGAACATGCGGCGTATCCACGACCCCAGTTCCATGCCCTTTTGTACCCTAGCCGATACGGACACCTTCTATTTCCTTTCTGCCCATCTCGAAGGCAGTGAGATTGATTTCGAGTAGATTCGGCGGCATGCGCCCGGAGATGCTCTCTTTCCAGACGGCGATATCTATGGGCGCGAACACGGAGAAACAGCCGAGCATAAAGATATTGAGCGTCCTCACGTTGCCCAGCTCTTTGGCCTTCCTGTTGCCGTCGATGAAAAAGATGCGGTCGGTACGCCTTTTCAGGGCGGCGGTTATCTCGTCGTCGGAGGGGTACTGTTCCTGGCCGAGACTCACCGACAGGGGCGGCTGCTCGTAGGTGTTAACGATGGCGACGGCATTCCGCTTCAGATAGTGGCTCCAGCGGGCGGCTTCCAGCTTCTCGAAGGAAAGGAGCAAATCGACCTCGCCTTCCTTGATGAGCGGCGACCACACTTTCTCGGCGAGACGTACGTGGCTGATAACGCTCCCGCCGCGCTGCGCCATGCCGAGCGTGTCCGTCTTTTTAACGTCGAACCCGGCAGCCAGGGCCGCTTCCCCGATGATATCGGAGGCGAGGACGACCCCCTGCCCGCCCACGCCGGTCACGAGAAGGTCAAGCTTTTGCTTTTTCATTTTATCTTCTTGATAATATCACTTAGTTTCACCGGTTTAAATCCAGTAACATCAACACTTACATTAATTTGCTTATGTTGAAAATCAATAAAAGGACTTTTTTCATGAACATGCCCATGAATAAACCAACCTACCCAGTCTCCTCTATTTGCTGGGAAATGAGATAGTTTAAAATATAAATCACCCACATGAATTACAGTTTCTTTATATCCTCTTTTATCATGATTTCCTTTTAACCATATAATATGACCTTTTAATTGCTTAAACCAAAAAATAGCTCCTCTTGACCCTCTACCATATGCCATGTCGCCAAGAAAATATACAAGGCTGTTTTTCTTTACCTTTTTATTGTAATTTTTAAGGATCGTCTCATTCATTTGATTAACGTTTTTAAACGGACGATGACAATATCTAATTATGTTTTTGTGATCAAAATGTGGGTCACTGAATAAAAAAGTGTTTTTTGGGTCAACTTCTATTTTTTTCACTTTTTTAATCACCCTCACCCCCTGTGTCCCCCTCTCCCATCGAGGGAGAGGGGGAGTAGTTTATAAAGAGTGGGTTTCACCCCCTCTCTTCCTTAACTCCCCCTTCCCTTGCTAAGGGAAGGGGGTTAGGGGGATAGGTTTTCAACTCCTTCATGCACTAATCGCCTTCTGCGGGCAAATCTGCTCGCATATCGTGCAGATGTCCCCCGCGCAAAGCGTCGGCTCGATGAAGACCTGCCCGTTAGCGGTCTGGATGGCGGGGCAGCCGAGCTTGAGGCAGGCGCCGCACTGCGTGCACAATTCAGTGTTAACTTTACGCGGGTTGGCGCGCTTCCTCACCCGCACGGCGCAGGCGCCCCTCACGATAATTACGGAGACCTCCGGCCTTTCCAGCGAATCGCGTACGCCCGCTCTTAAAGCCTTCATATCGAAGGCGTTGATGACCTTGACGTCTTTCACGCCGATGCCGCGGCAGAGGCTTTCGATATCCACGGCGAACGTTTCCTTGCCCTGCGCGGTGACGCCGGTGCCCGGGTGCTCCTGGTGACCGGTCATCGCAGTGGTGCGGTTGTCCAGTATCAAAATCGTGATGTGGCCTTCGTTATATACGGCGTCGACCAGTCCCGTAATTCCGGAGTGCATGAAAGTGGAGTCGCCGATGACCGCCACCACCTTGCTTTTAACGCCGGCCTTCTCCATGCCCAGCGCCTGCCCGATGCCTGCGCCCATACAGGCGGTCGTGTCGAGCACGTTAAGCGGAGGGTAAGCGCCTAGCGTATAGCAGCCGATGTCCCCGGTGATGACGATTTTGGGTTCCTGCGACCCGCCGGAATCAGCAAGCTTCGAGCGCTGTCCCAGGCTGTTCAGGACGGAGTAGATGCCGGTATGGGGGCAGCCCGGGCAGAGCAGGGGAGGGCGGCGGGGCAGGCCGGACGCCGGGGGTAAAACGCTGGCCTTCTCGGAATCGGGCAGGAGGCCGGCGCCGCTGCAATGCTCGGCGATGATACGCGTGTTCAGCTCGCCGACCAGCGGGATGAACTCCTTGCCGGTCACCTTGATGCCCATCGACTTTATATTGTCCTGTAAAAAGGGGTCCAGCTCCTCGATAACGATGAGCCTCTCCACCCCGGCGGCGAACTCCTGAATCATTTTCACGGGCAGCGGCCAGGTCATGCCCAGCTTGAGGAAAGACGCCTGCGGAAAGACCTCCCGCGCGTACTGGTAAGCCACGCCGGCGGTCACTATGCCGAGCTTCTTGCTGTTCCAGAATATCTTGTTAAAAGAGAATGTCTCGGTGTATTCGGCGAGACGGAGCATCCTTTCCTCCACGGCGGCGTGGCGGGGCAGAGCGTAGACCGGGAGCATGACGAATTTTTTTGGATTGAAGCGGAAGGCCAGCTTTGGGTTTTTAACGACGCGGCTGCCTTTTGCGTCCACTACCGACTTCGAATGTGCGATGCGGGTGGTGGTGCGGAAAAGGACGGGAGTATCGTACTCCTCGCTGATATCGAAAGCCACCTGCATGAGGTCGTAGTTCCCCTGGCTGTCCGCGGGCTCCAGCATGGGCACCTTGGCCAGCCGGGCGTAATGACGGTTGTCCTGTTCGTTCTGGGAGGAGTGTATCTGCGGGTCGTCGGCGGTAACGACCACCAGCCCGCCGATGACGCCCGTAATTGACGCCGCCATAAAGGGGTCGGAGGCGACGTTAAGTCCCACGTGCTTCATCGATACCATGGCCCGCGCGCCCGTGTAGGCGGCGCCCATCCCCACCTCCATGGCCACTTTTTCGTTGGTGGACCACTCGGCGTAGATATCCTTGAAGCGGGAAAGATTTTCGAGAATCTCGGTGGATGGCGTGCCGGGGTAAGCGGCGGCCAACTGAATGCCGGCGTGGTAAGCGCCGAGCGCCAGCGCCTCATTCCCCGATAGTAATTGCAGAGTTTTATCCATTATCATTCACGCAAACCGATTATTATTTTAGATAAACTTGTTAATTAATGATAACACAATGGTTTTATTTACGCAATATGTATTATCTTATGTAACACGTTTAGATTTTACCATAATAGCCAGACTGAGAACAACGAGGTCCACGGGGAAAAATAAAATTGGTTTCAAGCGGATTTGACACTTTCCGCACGCCAACCCCGGAAAATCCCGCATATTATATAATGTATAGAGTATGGATGAACTCTGGTATCAAATCGGTGCGGAAGAAGCCATGCAGTCGCTGGGGTCCGGCCCGGCCGGTCTGGCGCCGGATGAAGCCGGCGAGCGGCTGACGAAGTACGGCCCGAACGTGTTGCGGGGAAAGAAGAAGACCCCGCCCCTGCTGGTCTTTCTCCAGCAGTTCCTCAGCCCCCTCATCTACGTGCTACTGGCGGCGGTCGTTATTTCCATAGTTGCCGGGCACTACCTTGACGCCTGGGTGGTGCTCGGTGTGCTGCTGCTTAACGCTATCATCGGGTTCATGCAGGAAACGCGCGCCGAAAAAGCCATGGAAGCCCTCATCCGCATGGCGGCGCCGCAGGCGCGGGTGCGGCGGGGCGGCAGCGTGAAGATGATACCCGCCCGCGAAATCGTGCCGGGGGACGTGCTCCTTCTGGAGACCGGCGATAAAGTCGCCGCCGACGCGCGGCTTGTCAAAGCGTCCAACCTCAAAGTCAACGAAGCCACCCTCACCGGGGAGTCCATGCCGGTGGACAAGCACACCAGGCCCATCGCCGGCGAGCTATCGATACCCGAGCAAAAAAACATGGTGTTCATGGGGACGACCGTCACCTATGGTCGCGCCACCGCGGCGGTCGTTAAGACCGGTATGCAGACGGAGATGGGCAGGATTGCCAGCAGCATCGTAGAGAGCAAGCCGGAAAAGACGCCTCTGCAGCAGAGCATCGCCAGGCTGAGCCGGTACCTCATTTATGTTTTCGTCGGCATCTGCGTGCTGCTGGTGGTCGTCGGCGTGGCGAAAGGCCTGGGGTGGCTGGATGTTTTCCTGCTGGCGGTGGCGGCGGCCGTTTCGGCGATACCGGAAGGTCTCCCGGCGGTAGTTACCGTCGTGCTGGCACTCGGCATGAGGCGCATGGCGCACCGCAACGCCATTATACGCAAGCTCGTGGCGGTGGAAACGCTGGGCTCGGCTACGGTCATCTGCTCCGACAAGACCGGGACACTCACCCTTAATCAGATGACAGTGCGGCGGATTTACGCGGGGGGAAAATGGGTGGAGGTGACCGGGGAAGGCTACCTGCCGGAAGGAGAGTTCCGCGGCGACGGGGAAAAGGTAGAAGTATCCGGTATCCCCGAGCTCGACCTGCATCTACGCATCGGCGCGCTCTGCAACGACGCCGTGCTGTCCGCCGAGGGGGAGCGCCGCTACAGCGTTCTGGGCGACCCCACCGAGGGGGCGCTGGTGGTGGCGGCGGTTAAAGCCGGGATGGACCCGGAGAAGCTGGAAAAGACCTACCCGCGCCTCGATGAGATTCCTTTCCAGAGCGAGAAGCTCTACATGGCTACACTGCATCCCTGCTGCGAAGGCGGGAGAATCGCCTATGTCAAGGGTGCCCCGGAAAAAATCCTCGCCCTCAGCAAATACCGGCTGGAAGGAACAAACGAGTTGCCCCTTGGGGAGGACGACAGGCAGTCCGTTATCCGCGCCAACGACGCCATGGCGAAGGACGCTATGAGGGTAATCGCCACGGCTTATATCAACCTGCCGGCGGACCTTGAAGACCTGGAGGAAGGGCATATCCGGGAAGGGCTGGTGCTGGTGGGTCTATCCGGGATGTCCGACCCGCCGCGTGAGGAAGCCAGAGAGGCGGTCCGGCTCTGCCGGGAAGCGGGCATCAAGGTCATCATGATAACCGGCGATAATATAGTGACGGCGGAGTCCGTCGGCAGGGAGCTGGAGCTGCCGCCCGGTAGAGCTATTACGGGGAAGGAACTCGCCGGGATGGACGACGATGAGCTGGCGCGGCAGGTGGAGGGCATTTCTATTTTCGCCCGCATCGAGCCGATACAGAAGCTGAGGATTGTCAACGCGCTGAAAAAGCGCGGGCACGTGGTCGCCATGACCGGCGACGGCGTTAACGACGCCCCCGCCCTCAAAGCGGCGAATATCGGCATCGCCATGGGAATATCCGGCACGGACGTCGCCAAGGAAGCTGCCGATATGAACCTCGCCGACGATAATTTCGCCTCGGTGGTGGCGGCCGTCGACGAGGGAAGGACGATTTTCAACAGACTGAGAAACGTCGTTTTTCTACTGATGAGCACGAATATCGGCGAGCTGCTGGCCCTCATGCTGAGCATATTTTTCCTCGGCCAGGCGCCGCTGCTGGCGGTGCAGATTATCTGGGTCAACCTGGTAACGGACACGGCATCGGGCATACCGCTGGGACTGGAGCCGCGCGTGGGCGACGAGCTCAAGCAGCCGCCCCGCCACCCCTCGGTGGGAATTTTATATCCCGGCATGCTGCTGCGCGTCCTCTTCATGTCCGTTATGATGGGCGCCGGCGTTTTCCTGGTCTTCAACTGGGCGCAGGCGAGGTTCAGCATTGAGGAAGCGCGGACGATTACCTTCTGCACCATGGTCACCTTCGAATGGTTCCGCGCTTTCAACGCCCGCTCCGACGAGCGCACGGTTTTCAGCCTGGGCATCTTTAAAAACCGCTGGCTGGTGGGCTCGGTCACGCTGGCGATACTGCTGCAGATGGCCGTCATCTACGCGCCTTTCCTCCGGACGGCTTTCCACACCGTGCCCCTGAGCGCGGACAAGTGGGGCATCGTTATACTGGCCGGCGGCAGTCTTTTCGTCATCGAAGAAACGCGTAAAGCGCTCTTCCCGAAGATTTTCAGTTCTGGCAAGTGGCAGCCGGTGAAGTACAGATGGCTCCAGCGGCTGACCGGAAGCGTTAACGAGCGATAAGTTACGCAAAATTGAGGTGATACAGATGGAAACGCACTGGACCAAAGAAAAACTATACCGCCTCGTGCGAGAAAAGCTCGCCGATGAGCTGTTGATAGTCGTATCCAACCGGGAGCCGTACATTCATTCAATGTCCGGCGGCAAGGTCACCTGGAATAAGGCGGTGAGCGGTCTTACCGAGGCGCTCGACCCCGTTCTGAGGGCATCCGGGGGCACCTGGGTGGCTCAGGGCTCCGGTGACGCCGACCGGCAGGTGGTGGACGCTGACGATAGGGTTGCCGTGCCTCCGGACGCGCCGGAGTATAAGCTGAGAAGGGTATGGCTGACCGGGGAGGAGGTCAAGGGCTTCTATTACGGTTTTTCCAATAAGGGGCTCTGGCCGCTGTGCCACCGGACCCCGGTGAAGCCGGAGTTCAACGAGGCGGACTGGCAAGCGTATAAAAAGGTGAACAGGATATTCGCTCGGGCGGTCGAGGGGGAGATGGGCGACCGGAAAGCCCTGGTGCTGGTGCAGGACTACCACTTCGCGCTGCTGGCCCGTTATCTCAGGGACAAAAATCCCCGCTTGACCATAGGGCAGTTCTGGCACATTCCCTGGCCGTCCTTCGAGAGGCTCGAGACCTGTCCCTGGTATGAAGAGGTACTCGACGGGCTGCTCGGCAACGACCTGCTCGGGTTCCACATACCGTCCTACTGCCGGGATTTCCTGGAATCGGCGGAGCGCGGCGCGGGCGTCACTACGGACCGTGAAAAAGGGACTATCGAACAGGCTGCGCATACCACCCGCGTGGAGGCTTTCCCCATCAGCGTGGACTTCGATAGCATATCCGGACAGGCGGGGTCGGAGGAGGTGGAGCGGGAGATGAACAGCCTGCGACGGGAGCTCAATCTGGATGGAAAATATATGGGCCTCGGCATGGACCGTCTCGATTATACAAAGGGGATACCCGAGCGACTCCGCGCGCTGGACAAATTCCTGGAAGACAACCCAGGCTACCGGGGAAAGGTGGTCTATATCATGGCGGGTATACCCAGCCGGACGGAAATCAGCGCCTACGGGGAGCTGGCGCATAGCGTCGATAAGCTCATCGAAAGCATTAACGCCAAATACGGTACCGGCGACTGGAAACCGGTTATACCGATGCTGCGGCAGCTGACGCCAGTAACGCTCAACGCCCTGCGGCGGCTGGCGCACTTCTGCATCGTTAGCTCGCTCCACGACGGCATGAACCTTGTGGCTAAAGAGTATATATCCGCCCGGACGGACGGCGACGGCGTATTGATTTTAAGCAGGTTTGCCGGCGCGGTGGAAGAGCTCGGGGACGCCCTGGCTATTGACCCCTATGATATAGAAGGATTTGTCGCGACGATTAAGCAGGCCGTCGAGATGCCGGAGGCGGAGAGGCGGCGGCGCATGGAAAACATGCGTAAAGTCGTCAGCGGGAACAACATTTACCGATGGGGGGCGGATATCATATCCAGGCTCATCTCGATTGCGGAGGCATAGTGGAATATCTTTTCGGCGCCTGGCCCGATTTTATAAAAGATGCAAGGGCGGCGTATCTCCTGCTCCTTGCCGATTATGACGGCACTTTAACGCCCATTGCCCCCAGCCCCCCGCAGGCGCTGCTCTCCCCGGAGGTCAGGAAAAAGCTCGCCGTCCTGGCGGGGAAGTCGTTATGCAGCGTCGGCGTCATCAGCGGCCGCGCCATCGAGGAACTGAAGTCGATGGTCGGCGTCAGGGACATCTACTATGCCGGCAATCACGGACTGGAAATAGAAGGGCCGGGGCTGAGCTATATTATTCCAGGGGCTGAGGCAACGCGTCGCACTATGGCTGCTTTGGCCCACGAACTTGAGACAACACTGAAGAACATTCAGGGGGTCATTGTACAGGAGAAGGGTCTGAGCCTGAGTGTGCACTACCGGTTGGTAAAACCGGAGGAAACGGAAAATGTAGCTGCCGCCGTACGACGGGTTACCATGCCGCACGTGGACAGAAGGGAAATAATGGTTTATGGCATGAAAAGGAACTGGGAGATCAGGCCGCCGGTGCGGTGGGATAAAGGGAAAGCGGTGGAGACAATCGCGCGCTCTATCGGGGCAAGGACCGAAAAACGCCTGTTGACCGTCTTCCTGGGCGATGACGTTACCGACGAAGACGCTTTCGGGGTCGTCAAGCGGCCGGCCGGCTGGAGCGTTTACGTGGGTCCGCCGGATAACACGTCCGCAGCGAACTATTACCTGAAATCTCCGGCGGAAGTGGAAACTCTGCTAGAACGTCTTATCGACTTGAGATAACGGCGCCCGGCGCTATACCTTGGGCCTGACAGGCCTTTTTCTGTGCTTGATGGTCTCGCCGCTTTTAAGCTCGGAAACGGGTAAATCGTTGCCGGTGACGCTATCGTAAATGATGCAGTTGCGCCCTATCTTGTATTTGGACGGAATGGCGGCGCGTTTCCCGATGATGGTCAGGCCGGTGCTCAGGACGTTCGGATGCAGGCGGTTGGGGCGTAAATCGTTGCCGAATCCCACATTGGTGTTCGACCCCACCGTTATTTCCTTGTCCAGTATCGCGTGGTTGATGAGAGTGTTACGGCTGATACGGGTGTTGTCCATGATGATGGAGTCCTTGACGACGGAGCCCTCCGCCACCCGCACTCCCGGCGAAATGACGGAGTGCTCGATATGCCCCTCGATGATGCAGCCGGGGGACAGCAGGGAGTTGGTGACGGTGGCGTTATCGCCGATCCAGGCGGGGGGCCACTCCTGTTCGCGGGTATGAATCGGCCAGCGGTCATTCGTCAGGAAAGTCTGCGCCATCTTGAGCATTTCCATGCTGGACTGCCAGAGACTTTCAACCGTCCCGATGTCGCGCCAGTAGCCTTTAAAAGTGTAAGCGAAAATCCTGCTTTTGTTTACCATCTTCGGGAAGATATGCCTGCCGAAATCATTACCCTGCCTCCCCTCCATCCACTCATGCAGAGTCTTCATACTGAAGAGGTAAATACCCATGGAGACCAGGTTGCTCGGGGGATTTTTGATTTTTTCGAGGAACCGGGTGACCTGTCCCTTTTCATCGATGACGACCGTGCCGAAACGGTGAAGCTCTTCTTCCGGCATGGAGGTAATCGCCATGGTGACGTCCGCCTTATTTTCGCGGTGGAAGGCGAGCATCGGATTAAAGTCCATTTTATAAACATGGTCGCCGCTGAGAATGAGCACCTCGTCGTTCTTTTCCCTTGAGATGAGATTGAGGTTCTGATGGACTGCGTCGGCTGTCCCCTTATACCAGTCCCGGCCCTCTTCGCGCGCCAGATAGGGCTGGAGGAGGCGGATATTTCGGCCGGGGGCGTTCAGTCCCCACGGGGTGCCGATGCCGATATGCTCGGTCAGAGAAACCGGCTGGTACTGTGTAAGCACGATGATGTTATGGATGCCGGAGTTGACGCAGTTGCTGAGGGTGAAGTCTATGATTCTGTACTTGCCGGCAAAAGGCACGGCCGGCTTGGCACGTTCCTGGGCCAGGATGCTCAGGCGCTCCCCCATACCGCCTGCGAGTATAACGGCCAGCAATCTCTGCATAGTACCCCCTGAGATGACTCAGCGATGCCTCGGACTGTTCGCCAACACATGTTATATGTATTCATCACCAAATGTCAACCCTGAACACTCTTGTCAGCTTTGCCCCTTTTTCCCCTCTTGCCCGCTGGCGGAGAGGAGGCGGGGAGAGGTTTGAATTTTATTACGGTACTGTTTGTATATGGTTGATTTCTGAAACTCACCCCCTTTGTCCCCCTCTCAAACAGGTTTATATTCAGTGTTGATACTTTAGCTTGTTTGAGAGGGGACACAGGGGTGAGGTTGGCGTAAAACCTTAATTACAATTATATTTATAAATGAATACGGCTATAGTATACTGTAAAAAAGTATCTCGGATATGTACTACTTCGCTTATGGCAGTAACCTGAACAAAAATCAGATGCGGGAGCGGTGCCCGGAAAGCCGGCCCGGGTTCACGGCGACACTCCCCAACTACAAGCTGGTTTTTACGGGATGGTCGAGGGAATGGCATGGCGGCGTTGCTACGATAAAGCCTTTACGCGGGGAAAAGGTGCGGGGCGCCGTCTACGAGGTCGATGAAAGCTGCCTCAGGCACCTGGACAAACACGAGGCCGGCTATACCAGATTCAACGTGACCGTCTTCGACGAGGACAACCAGCCGCACCAGGCCGTGACCTATATAAAGTCCGGCCAGCTGGAAGAGACACTGCCTGCCAGGGAATACGGCGGGGTCATACGGCAGGGCTACCGCGACTGGGGAATAGGCTGATGTCGAAATGGATTAATGCCAGATGTCCAAATATTGTGTATTATTTAGCTAATTGGTATAATATATGTAATTTAGCCATAACAATCGATTCGCCGATAGTCAGGTAATGAAGGGAGTTGAATATGGCTTCCCACAATTATGACGTTAAGGACATGTCACTCGCCGGAACGGGCCGGCAGCGCATCGATTGGGCTTACCGGGAGATGCCGGTGGTCAGGCTCATCCGGGAAAGGTTCGCCCGGGAGAAGCCTTTAAAGGGTATCCGTATCTCCGGGTGCCTGCACATTACCTCGGAAACAGCCAACCTGGCGCTGACACTCCAGGCCGCCGGGGCGGAAACTGTCCTCTGCGCCTCCAATCCCCTCAGCACCCAGGACGACGTGGCGGCGGCGCTGGTGGAATACGGCATCCCCACCAA
>CAYTZI010000074.1:0-10658 GCA_964442335.1 uncultured Dehalococcoidaceae bacterium
TGCGGGACATCACGTCCTCGCCGTAAGCGACCTGCGGGTTCATCATGGAGTCGGTCGCCAGCACCTCGCCCGTGGTAAGGTCGCAGAGGTACCCCGCGACGGTCGTGGTGCCTATATCGACCGCCAGGCCGTAGCCTTTTCCCGCGCGCCCCGGCTCCACGTCGACGATTTCGCTGTCTTTCCACATGGATACGGTTGCCTTCCAGCCGCCCGCTCTTACTGCGTTCTGTAAATCCTTCAGTGCCGGGTAGTCTATGGTGAGGCCTTCGAGCCTGTACTCTTTGCCGAGCGCCCCGGTCAGGCGCTCGAAGTCCCCGAGCGGGTCGTGCAGGGTGGCGGGCTTTAGCTCTACGTAGTAATTCTTTACAGCGGGCTTTAGCTTGATTTCACGGGCGGTGGCGTCCTTGCGCACCACCTGCTGTCCCTTGCGGCTTTCCTCCGGCACGAAGACGACTATGTCGCCATGGATTATCGTCTGGCAGGCGAGCCGGTAGCCCCGGTGCATCTGCGCCCTGCTCAAGAATTTCTCGTTGGCCTTCCCCTTCTTTTTCGTGGAGGCTATCGCCGATGTTATCCGGTATTTAGGGAAATACCCCTCTTCGATTCTTACCTTGCACTTGCCGCAGACGCCCTTGCCGCCGCAGATGCTTTCCACTCCCGCCCCCAGCTTCCTGGCGGCTTCCAGTACGGTGGCGCCGTCCTCCACCTGACCCCTCGACCCCGAAGGCTGAAACACGATCGTATGTTTATTTTTCATTGCGTAAATCTTACCATTTATCAGGTTTATATTTCAAAGCTGAAATACCTCACCCCCTTTAGTTCCCCCTCTCCGTGCACGGAGAGGGGGATAGGAGGAGAGGTCAATCCATCCCCCTGGCCCCCTTCCTTTCCAAGGAAGGGGGCGAAAAAGAAAAAGAGGGGCTAAGCCCCTCCTGAACGCCCCTTCTAGCTAATAGCTAACTGCTAATCGCTAACCACTACCCTTGAGAGCTTCCCAAGATGTTCGTCCGCATCACCGAAGAGAAACTCCGCGGCGCCGGCCTTCTTGGTATAGTGGTGCAGGATGTGGTCCTCGGTAAACCCTATGGCGCCGTGGACCTGGTGGGCGGACTGCATTACCCGCCGGCAGGCGCGGCCGGTCCAGGCCTTGGCTATCGCTATTTCCCTGTCCGCCGGCAGCCCCTCGTTTACCTTCCAGGCCGCCTGGTACGTGGCGTATCTGGACCCCTCGACGTCCACGAGCATATCGGCGCAGCGGTGCTGTATGCTCTGGAAAGCCCCTATCGGGTGCCCGAACGCCGTCCGCTCTTTGGCGTAGTCGAGGGTTATTTTCAACGCCTGCCCTGCCAGACCCACCATTTCCGCGCACAGGGCGACATTGGCTCGTTTAATTACCTGCTCTACGTGCCGCCAGCCGTCGTTTATTTCTCCCAGTATGTCTTTAGCCGAGGCTTTGACGTTTTTGAAAACGACCTCGTACTGCTTGTCTCCGGAGAGGGTCTTTAGCGATTTACAGGTCATGCCCGGAAACCTGCCGTCGACGACGAACAGGGTAATCCCGTTCTGTTTGTTGTGATTTTCCTCTATCCTGGCAGCGCAGATAATATAGTCCGCTGCGCGTGCGTCCCTCACGAAAATCTTGGTGCCGTTCAATACGTAGTAGCCGCCCTGCGAGACCGCCGTCAGCTTTATTTCTTCTTCGATGTATTTGGCGGCCGATTCCGCCAGCGCCAGGGTCATGACGGCTTTCCCCTCGACTATTTCCTTGAGGTACTTCTTTTTCTGCCCGGCGTTCCCCGCCTCCATGACCGTCCCCGCCCCCAGCACAATGGTGGAGAAAAACGGGCTTACGAAGCACGCCTTGCCCATTTCTTCCAGCACTACCGTCAAATCGAGGAAGTCGCCCGCGCCCCCGTATTCCTCCGGAATCGAAAGCCCCAGGAGATTGGTCGCGGACATCTTCTTCCAGAGCTCCGGTCTGAAGCCCTTTTCGTCTTGGGCCGTCTCGCGCAGGACCTTTTCTGGATATTCGCTGGTAAGGAAATCCCTGGCCAGCGTCTGCATCATTTCCTGCTGTTCGTTGAGGCCGAAGTCCACTTTTCCTCCGGTTTTACTATCTTAAGCGGGGGAGTCCCAGACCCCGCTGGGCGATGACATCGCGGTCTATCTCCGATGTCCCCTGTTCCAGGCTGTAGGCGAACGACCGCAGGTAGCAGGAGGGTATCCGGCCATACATCGGCGCGCGCTCGTCGCCCTCGGCGAGCTGTCCGAACTGGCCCGCCAGCTCCATCCCGAACTCCGATACCCGCTTGTGCAGCTCGAAGCTGAACATCTTGCTCATGGCGGACTCGTAGTTGGGCACCATGCCCCTGCTCTGCATCCATGTCACGCGGTAATGTAGCAGCCTGGCCACCTCGCAGTCGGCTTTAAGCTGCGCGAACCGGCGCTTTATTACATCATCGAGCCGTCCAACTTCCCGCGCGTACTCTTCGAGGTCGCCGAGGTAAGTGCCCGCCACGGCGTAGGCAGTGTCGCTGGTGCGCTCGTAGTCGAGCAGGGACATCACCACGTACCAGCCCTTGTTGACGCCGCCGATGACGTTTTCTTTGGGGATGCGGACGTCTTCGAAGAAGACCTCGTTGAACTCGTGGTGGCCGACCATGTTGATGACGGGGTTGACCGTTATGCCGGTGGTTTTCATGTCGAGCAGGAAAAAGGTGAGTCCCCGGTAGCCGGGGCTGGCCTCGCGGTCCGTCCGGGTTATCAGCGCGTTCCAGTCGGCGAAATGGGCGTTGGTCGTCCATATCTTCTGCCCGTTGACGACGAACCCGTCCGCTTCTTCCCTGGCGAAGACCTCTATCGCGGCCAGGTCCGAGCCGTGGTTGGGCTCGCTGAGCGTCTCGCACCACATTACTTTGCCAGACGCTATCCCCGGCAGGTGCTTTTTCTTCTGCTCGTCGCTGCCTTTGAGCAGGATAGCGGGAGCGACTATTCCGCAGCCGATGGAGTCGTATCCCGGCGAGTGGTATCTGGACAGCTCTTCCCTCAGGATTAGCCGGTAAAACGGCGATTTGTCCTGCCCGCCGTACTCCTTCGGCCAGTGCATGGTCAGCCACCCTTTTCCCCCCAGCTTCTCCGCCATGCGCCGGTGCTGCTGTATCCAGTCCGGCTGGCTGGACATGTCGAAGAAGGTCACCCGCTTCACACGGTATTCCCGCGGTGCTTCCTTCTCCAGGAAAGCCGCTACTTCCTCGCGGAACGCTTCTTCTTCCAGAGAAAATTGAAAGTCCAAGTGACTTCCCTCTTCGTTTTAGCCGCTCGTGGTGAGCCCGTCGAACCATCGCGGCTAGCTTCATCTCACCCTTCGACAGGCTCAGGATGAGCGGAACATTGACTAACCCTATTTCCCGGTAAACTTCGGCGGACGCCGGCTGTTCATGGCGGTGATGCCCTCGTTGAGGTCTTTCGTCATGCCCACGTCGCCGGATATCGCCGCTTCGAGGTACAGGGCCGTCCGCTGGTCGGCCTGCGCTCCGTAGTAGAGCAGGGCTTTGGTGTATTTCTGCGCCAGCGGCGCGCCGGCGGCCAGCTTTGCCGCCGTCTCGTCCACCAGTTTAACAAACTCTTTCGGCTCAGCCACAAAGTTGACCAGCCCCCATTCCAGGGCTTTATCGGCATTAACGGGGTCGGCAAGGAGTATCATCTCCTTGGCCCTCGCCCACCCTATCAGCCTACCCAGTCGCTGCGTCGCCCCCGCCCCCGGCAGCAGCCCCAACGTCAGTTCGGGCAGCCGCACGACGGCCGTCCTGTTCATTATCCTGATATCGCAGGCCAGCGCCAGCTCAAGCCCGCCGCCCATGGCCGGACCGTTTATCGCCGCGATGACCGGCTTGGGGTAAGTCTCTATCTTCGTGAATACATCGTGGGGCGCTTCGCTGAAGCTGATGGCGGCGTCCACCTGCCCCGACGCGAACGCGGCGAAATCGGCGCCGCCGCAGAAGTTGGCGCCCGCCCCGGTGATGACGACGCACCGCACGTCCTGGTTTTTCTCCAGCTCCCCGAGCGCCTTATCTATCTCCGTCATGAAGTCGGCATTGAAAGCGTTGGCGCGGTTGGGCCTGTTTAAAATCAGCCTGGCTACCCTGGTCTCTTTATTGATATCCAGCCTGACGAACTCGTATTCGCCGGGACCGTAGGAGTAAAAGCCCTCCCCGGTCTTCCTCCCCAGCTTGCCCGCTTTCACGAGTTTTGTTAAAACTGATGAGGCCTTGTACCGGTCTTCTTTACCGGATTTTTCGTAGAGCCGGTTCATCTCGTTGACGATTTTGTCCAGGCCGAAGCTGTCCGCCATGCGCAGGATGCCCCGCGGGTAGTTGAGCCCCAGCAGCACCGCCGTGTCTATCTCTTCCCTGGTGGTGGCGCCCATCTCGATGAGCTTGGCGGCTTCGTTGACGGCCCCGGCCAGCACCCTTACCGGGTCGAAGTCCACGCCGGCGTTCATGGGGATTTCGTTGGTCTTGCCGCCGGACCAGTCGTAATAGCCCTTGCCGGTCTTTTTGCCTCCGGCCTTTTCTTTAAACAGCTTCGTTAAAATCGGCGCGGGCCCGTAGCTTTTGCCCATCGTCTCGGCGAAGTATTCCATGACGTGGAACTGCGTCTCTATGGAGCCCCCGCCGAGCGTGTCCTGCAGCTCCAGCATGCCCATGGGCAGCCCGAGCTTGTACTTGATGGCGGAGTCCACTTCGAAAGCGCTTTTGGCCTCGCCCTGCGCCAGCGCCCAGTCGGATTCGTTGCTCATGTTGCAGAAGATGCGGTTGGCGATAAATCCGGGCACGTCTTTAACGTGGACGACGTCGCGTCCCATTTTTTTCGCCACTTCCGCCACCGTCTTGATGGCGTCCTTGCTGGTCCTGTCCCCTTCGATTACCTCCAGCAGGGTCATGCGGCTGGGCGGGTTGAAGTAGTGCGCGCCGACCACCAGTTCGGGGTGCTTGGCGGCGGCGGACATTTCGGCGATGCTTAACGACGACGTATTGGTGGCGAAAACGGTGTCGTCGGGGCAGATTGAGGTGACTTCCTTGAGGACGCTCTTTTTGAGGTCCATTATCTCCGGGATTGCTTCGATGATGAAGTCGGCGTCTTTGACCGCTTCTTTGAGGTCCACCACGAACTTTATCCGCCCGAGGTACTCTTTCCTGGCTTCCTCGGTGAGCCTGCCGCGGCTGATGCGCCGGTCGTACATGTCGTTGATGGTCTGCCGGCCCCTTTCGAGGAACTTTTCCTCAATGTCCCGGATTTTAACGCTGTAGCCGGCTTCCGCCGCCAGGGCGCCTATCTGTGCCCCCATCGCCCCCGCCCCGAGCACTGCCACGTTCTTTATCTTTTTCACGGCAAAGCCCCCTTCGATGATATTTATCTCATACCAGGTCTCCGCTCATGATGAGCTTGTCGAACCATGAGCATTACCCCCTCGACAGGCTCGGGGTGAGCGGATGGACGCTATTTTACCGGCTCGAAGGCGTAATAGACCCGGTCGCAGACCTTGGTCTCCTTCTTTACCTCGGCGGGGTGCGCCGGCACGTTGAAAGTGACAAACTTCACCTCGTCCCCTTCTTTAAGCTCGCCTTCCTTGCAGTTGATGATGCGCACCAGCAGGTGCCTCAGGGGGGCCCCCTCACCGAAGGTCAGCCAGGCGATTATCAGGGGCGACGGGAATCCTATCGGCGCGCCGGCCTGCGTCTCGGTAAGGACGACCACTTTGGCGCGCTGCGGCAGTTCTACCCACTCCAGGTCTTCGCTCCAGCACTTGGGGCAGATTACCTGCGGCGGGAAGGCGATATGGCCGCACTGCTTGCACTTCGTCGTCGTGAACTTTCCCGCCCTCAGGTTATCGTAAAACGGGTAAATCCGGTTGAATTCCGGGCTCTCGAACGGCCACATGTCCATCTCGCCGATATAGACGTCTTTGAGCGCGGGCGTTCCGATTATCTCCGATTTCTGTAACTCAGACATTTATTTCTCCTTATGTAAACTGTCGCTTGTCTTACTCAACCGGCTCCCGGCCGTAGATAACGACGGTATGCTGGGCGCAGGTGCCGCTGAGGTTGTGCGCCAGCCCGAACCTGGCGTCTTTTACCTGGTGGATGGCGCGGCCCTGGAGCTGCTTGCAGATTTCCAGCGACTGCCTGGCGCCGGACGCGCCGAAGGGGTGCCCGTACACGAGCAGGCCGCCGTCGGTGTTGGTGGGAATGGCGCCGTCGATTTTGGTCGCGCCGGAGGCGACGAACGGGCCGCCTTCACCCTTCTGGCAGAACCCCAGCTCTTCCAGCTCGATAACCTCCGATATCGAGAAGCAGTCGTGCGTCTGCGCCACGTCGATATCTTTAGGGGTAAGCTGGGCATTCTTGAAGGCTACCTCGCCGGCTTTCTTCAGGTGGGGCCACTCGGCGAGCGTTTCGCCGGGCCAGCCCGCGGACATGCTGTGGGTGGCGTGCTGTCCCGTCCCGCGCACGTATACCAGCGGACGGTCGGACATCTCTTTCGCTCTCTCTTCCGAGGCGATGACGACCGCGGAAGCCCCGTCCGATAGCGGGCAGCAGTCGTAAAGCCCGAAGGGGTCGGCGATGATGCGTGCCTCGAGGGCTTCTTTTATCGTCAGCGTCCTGCCGCCGAAATGGGCGTTGGGACTGTCCGTGCCGTAGTTGTAGTTGGTGACGGATACGTGCGCCATCTGCTCCTTGGTGGTTCCGTAGCGTTTCATGTGCATCCTGGCTATCATCGCGAAGAAGGGCGGCGGTACTCCCAGCCCCATCGCGGAGTCCCAGTCGTGGTCGTTGACCGCTAGCTGCGTGTAGTTGGTCTCCCAGCGCTGGGGCATGTACACCTTCTCGCCGCCGGTCACCAGGACGACCTCGGCGATACCGCTCTCTATCAGGCCCTTGGCGACGATAATCGCCGAGTTGGAGCCGGCGCATAGTGTGTCCAGCCGGATGCAGATCGATGTTGGACTAAGCCCGAGTCTATGTACGACGAGCGGAGCGGTGTTCAACGCCGAGGAATGCCTGCCCGCCATGGTCGTGGCGATAATCAGGCCGTCGACATCCTTGTGCTTCAGCCCCGGGACATCTTTCTGGCAGGCGACCGCCGCCTCCTGGACCATATCCAGCAGGTGGGCCTGCCGCACGCCGAACTTGCTCGTTCCCCCACCGACGATTACGGCGTTCTTTTTCTGTGCCATATGTGCATCTCCTTTATGTTTTATTGACTTTTTAGCGGGAACCAGGAGTGAAAATATCCGCTGCGACCCTTCCCCCGCCCCGCAGCCTGTTTTCCCCTACTATATTACCAGAAAACGCCTCTTACCGTAAAGCGCCCTGCCTTACTCTTATCCCCGCCCCTCGCTTAATCCGCTTTTATTCTTATTATCTTAATCCCACCCGCCGCCCTCGCGTCATCTGTTTCTTACCGTATTTTTCGTCCCCCTTTTATAAAGGGGGATAAGAGGAGGATTTTCTCGTCCCTGGCCGCCCTCGCATCATCCGTTTCTTACCACTTTTCTTTGAGTCTCCTTTCCCCCAGCTAACAGCTAATAGCTAACAGCTAACCGCTAATTTGACACTCACACCTTCAAACATCTAATATTTAACAGGCTGGATTTTCTGTGTTCGCTTCAGATTAATTTCCGGAAAGGAGTTTTACGCATGGCGAAAGGCGATGAAAAAAAGGTGCTGTCCACCATGTGGTCGGCGGGATGCGGCTCTCACGGCGGCTGCGGCTGCGAAATATATGTTGACGGTGATAAAGTCACCCGCGTCGAGGGTGATAAAAACCACCCCTTTAACCAGGGCAGGCTCTGCGCTAAAGGCCTGGCGCTACCGCAGTACATTTACCACCCCGACCGCGTTACCCATCCCCTCAAGCGCGTCGGCGAGAGGGGCGAGGGCAGGTGGCAGCAGATTTCCTGGGATGAGGCCTACGACACCATCGAAAAGAAACTGAAGGATATCCGCGAGAAATTCGGCGCGGAGTCCGTCATTTTCTGCCAGGGCACCGGCCGCGATATCGGCGGCCCCATTACCTTCCTGATGTACGCCTACGGCAGCCCCAACTGGGTCCAGGTAGGCCTGGCCGGACACGCCTGCTATACCCCCCGCCTCGGCGCCATGTTCGCCACCCAGGGACACTACAGCGTGGCGGACTGCTCCCAGTTCCTGGAAAAACGCTATGATTCCCCCGAGTGGACTCCCCCCAAGTACATCATCATGTGGGCGCAGAATCCCGCCGCTGGCTGCCACGACGGCTTTTACGGCCACTGGATTATCGACTGCATGCGGCGGGGCTCCAAGCTGATCACCATCGACCCCCGCTATACCTGGTTCACCTCCCGCTCGGAGGTGCACCTGCAGAACCGCCCCGGCACCGACGGTGCTATTGCCCTCGGCATGTTGAACGTCATCATTAACGAGGGCATCTACGATAAAGAGTTCGTGGAAAACTGGTGCTACGGCTTCGATGAGCTCAAGGAGCGCGTCCAGGAGTACACCCCGGAAAAGGTCGCCGAAATCACCTGGGTGCCCGCCGACCTCCTCCGGAAAGCCGCCCGGCTTTACGCCACGAACAAGCCTTCCGCCATCCAGTGGGGCGAGCCGGTGGACGCCATGCCGGCCGGCTCCGTCGTGGCGCAGGCCATCAACCATCTCTGGGCTATCACCGGCAATATCGATAACCCCGGCGGCAACGTTATCGCCCGCAACTCCCACGGCGTTACCACCTACCCCTTCTCCTCCGCCGAGCTTACCAAGCTCTACGGGGCCGACCTCGTTAAGAAGCTGAATGAAAAGCGCATCGGCGCTGACAGGTACCCCATGATTAAGGGCTTCCGGGGCTGGGTGCAGCCGGACGTGCTCATCGAGCAGATGGAGACCGGCAAGCCTTATCGGGTCAGGGCTGCCTGGATTCAGACATCGAACATCCTTGGCGGCCAGGCCTCCGACCCCCGCCGGCACTATGAGGCTATGAAAAAGCTCGACTTCATCGTCGTCGTCGACCTTTTCCAGAATCCCACGAGCATGGCCCTGGCGGATATTTTCCTGCCCGCCGCCAGCATCTGCGAGAAGGAAAGCTTCCGCTCCTGGTGGCAGCCCCTGGGCGTCAGCGTCAAGGCCATCGAGGGCGTCGGCGAGTCCATGTCGGACTGGGAGATTAATCTGGAGATGGCCAAGCGCCTGGCGACCACCCCCATCAAGTTCAATACCGTCCGCGAGCTTATCGACGACCGCCTTAAGGACGGCAACACCAGCTTTGAGAAGCTCAAGGCGAAGGGCTGCTGGGAGTACCCGCCGGAGGGGCACAACACCAGGCCTTATTACCGCTACCGGAGGGGCCTCCTCCGCGCCGACGGCCAGCCCGGCTTCGATACCCCCACCGGCAAGGTGGAGCTTTATTCCAAGCGCTACGAGGACTGGGGTCTCGACCCCCTCCCCTATTACGAGGAGCCGAAAGAGAGCCCCGTCGCCACCCCCGAGCTGGCTAAAGAGTACCCCTTTATCCTGACTACCGGTCGCCGCTCGCCGGTGTTCTTCCACTCCGAGCACCGCATGATTCCCTGGCTCCGCGAGCTCGACCCTTACCCCGAGTGTGAAATCAACGACCGCACCGCGGAAGCGCTGGGCATTTCCAGCGGCGAGTGGGTCTATATCGAGAACAGGCACGGCAGAGTTAAAATGAAGGCTAAAGTGACCCCCACCGCCCACCCGAGGGTCATTACCGCGCCGCACGGCTGGTGGCTGCCGGAGACCGAAGGCAAAGCCCCGAACCTCTTCAGCACCTGGGACTATAACATCAATAACCTCACCTCCATGGGCAACCAGGCCAAGTCAGGTTTCGGCGGGACGGACTACCGCTCCGGCCTCTGCCGCATCGTTAAAGTATCGGACGGAAAGGAGTAGCTATGCCCCGCAACGGCTTACTTATTGAATACGGATACTGCACCGGGTGTCACGCCTGCGAGGTCGCCTGCAAGCAGGAGCACAACTACTCCGAGGGTATGTGCGGCATCAGGGTCGATGAGCTGGTGACGGTAAGCCCGGATAAGGTCCAGGTGGACTATGTGCCCATCACCACGCGCTTTTGTGACCTCTGTGCCGACCGCTTAAAACGCGGTGAAGAAACCCCTGCCTGCGTTAAGCACTGCCAGGCTTTATGTATGTGGTACGGGCCTGTCACCGGGCTGTCAAAGATGATGGAGGTCAAGCCGCGCTCGTCCCTCTTCACCCCTAGATAGTCCCTGTCATTGCGAGCCATCCGCCGCAGGCGTAGGCGCGGCAATCTCCCCCGCTCGCCCTGAGCCTGTCGAATGGTCATCCTGAGCGCAGCGAAGGATATCGGGGCGGGGCTTAATATTTATAGCCCGCCCCCACGTTTCATCCTCCTTTATTCCTTTATATCTTTTCCCACCCTAACCGCCCTCGTATCATCGGTGTCTTATCGGCCTTTTTATTCCTCCTCCCTCTCCCTTCATAGGAGAGGGAATGAGGGTGAGGGTAACAAATTTTCAAAAAAGCAGACGGCAGTAAAGGGGGGTGCGCAGCGAGAGGGGGCTAGCGCCCCCTCTCATATTCATCCCCCTCTCCAAACAATCAATCTAACGCTTAAGTTTA
>CAYTZI010000075.1:0-10439 GCA_964442335.1 uncultured Dehalococcoidaceae bacterium
TTTTTCTTTTGTTTGAGAGGGGGAAAGAACGTAAGAGGGGGCTCCGCCCCCTCTCTACTGAACTCCCCATTCCAGCTATAGTATCTTTGCTTGCCCGCAGGGACTCCTGGCTGGAGAGAGGTTTAAGGGATGAGGCCGGTTAACCGATTAAGTACCTGTGTCCAATCGTTTCAGGAATATTACCGCCAGCGGGGGAACCGTTAAAGATAGGGAATAAGGACGGCCGTGCCTGCCGGCGCTGGAAGCGGTCAAAGTATTGCGATTGCCTTGGCCGCTGCCGCCGTATCCGGCGTCGTCGCTGTTCAGGATTTCAGACCATGCCCCCGGTAGCGGCACGCCGATATCGTAACTGAAGTGCGTTTGGGGCGTGAAGTTGCACACCGCCAGTATCATATCGTCCGGGGACTTTCCTTTGCGTAAAAAGCTGATGATGCTGTTCCGGGGATCGCCGGCGTCAATCCACTCAAACCCGGCGGGCTCGAAATCCAGCGCATGGAGCGACGGCTGGCGGCGATAAAGCAGATTGAGGTCGGTCAACCACTGCTGGATACCGGTATGGGGCGCGTACTCCAGAAGGTGCCACTCCAGGCTTTCTTCGTGGGCCCACTCGCGCCGCTGGCCGAACTCACCGCCCATGAACAGGAGCTTTTTACCGGGCTGAGCGTACATATAGCCCAGGAGTAGCCGCAGATTGGCGAACTTCTGCCAGTCATCCCCCGGCATCTTGGAAAGCAGCGAGGCCTTGCCGTAGACGACCTCGTCGTGGGAGAGGGGGAGAACATAGTTCTCGGTGAAGGCGTAGACCATGCGGAAGGTGAGGTCGTTCTGGTGGTACGAGCGATAAATGGGGTCGCGCGATATATAGACCAGGGTATCGTGCATCCAGCCCATGTCCCACTTCAGCCCGAACCCCAGGCCGCCGGAATAGGCAGGACGGGAGACCATCGGCCAGGCGGTTGACTCCTCGGCGATAGTCTGGACGTCCGGTTTTTCGCCGTAGACGGTCGCGTTGAACTGCCTCAAGAAATCGATAGCCTCCAGGTCCTCGCGCCCGCCGGACTTATTGGGTACCCAATCGCCGGCTTTCCTGCCGTAGTCCAGATAAAGCATGGAGGCCACGGCGTCCACCCGCAGGCCGTCCGCATGATATTTGTCCAGCCAGAGAATCGCGCTGCTCTTTAAAAAGCTGCGCACCTCGTTGCGGCCGTAGTTAAAGATAAGGCTGTTCCACTCGGGGTGAATGCCGCGGGCGGGGTCCTGGTGCTCGTAGAGATGGGTGCCGTCGAAGAAAGCCAGCCCGTACTGGTCGTTGGGAAAATGGGAAGGCACCCAGTCGAGAATGACGCCGATATCGTGCCGGTGAAGGTAATCGACAAGGTACATGAAGTCCTGCGGGGCGCCGTAGCGGCTGGTAGGCGCGAAGTAGCCGGTGGTCTGGTAGCCCCAGGAGCCGTAGAAGGGGTGCTCCATGACCGGCAGGAACTCCACGTGGGTAAAGCCCATCTGATTAACGTAGCGGGCCAGTCGCGGCGCCATCTCGCGGTAGGTCAGCGGCCGGTTGCCTTCATCCGGGACGCGGCGCCACGAGCCGAGATGGACCTCGTAGATGGAGACAGGGGCGTCCAGCTTATTACGCTCGCGGCGCTCCGCCATCCAGGCGCCGTCTTCCCACTCATAATCGAGGTTACAGACCACGGAGGCGGTCGCCGGGGGTATCTCGCTAAAAAAAGCAAAGGGGTCGGCTTTCTCAACGGAATAATCGTTATAGTGCGAGACGATATAGTATTTATAGAGGCTGCCGGGCCCGACCCCTCCGATAAAGCCTTCCCAGATGCCGGACTGCGCCTTCGGCTGGAGAGGATGAGCCGACCTGTCCCATCCGTTAAAGTCACCGATAACGCTAATGCTGCGGGCGTTAGGGGCCCAGACGGCGAAACGGGTGCCGGCGACGCCGTCCCTGACGAGCGGGTGCGCCCCCAGCTTTTCATAAAGCCTGTGGTGGTTGCCCTCGTTAAAAAGGAAAATATCGTAATCGGTGAGGAACGGGGTCTCGTGATTAACGGGGGGCGGGGTTGCTTTAGCCTTTCGCCGCGATGAGCCTGCTTTCCGTGGAACCATAGTTTAATACTCCGCTTTCAGAATTTGCTGTATTCCCTGGAGGGGCACGTTAAGCCAGTCCGGCCGGTTGTTAAGCTCGTAGGCGACCTCATATAAAGCTTTTTCCAGCAGGTAAGAGTCAAGGAGAATCTTAAGGTGGTCCGGGTTATCAGGGAGCAGGCCGGTCTGCCCGATAACGTCGAGATAGGTGTGTAAAAACGCTCCGGAGACCCAGACATACCAGAACTGCGCCCACTGGTAAAGCAGGGGGAAGGTATTCTCCGGCTTATCGCGTATCGAGGTCTGCTTGGCCAGGGCGGTATGCGCCGCATAGTTGAAAGAGCGTATCATTCCGGCGACGTCACGCAGGGGCGAACTCTTGATGCGCCGCTGGATGAGCGAGCGGGCAGGCTCCCCCTCGAAGTCGATGATCACGAAGTCCTTGCCGGTGAAAAGCACCTGTCCCAGGTGATAATCGCCGTGACAGCGGATGCGCGTCGCCGAGATTTTCTCGCGCCGGATAAGGTTAAAGCGCTCGATAACAGTTTTTTCAAGGTCGAGCACGACCCGCGCCTCTTTCTGCAGCTCTTCCGAGAGATAGGTGAAACGTTCCCGCAGCAGCTGAAAAGCCTGGGTGGCATTAGCACGGAGGGACTGGTATAAAGATATCTGGTGCATCATGTTGAACGGCACGGGGGCGAAAGTGGAGTTGTCCGCGGCCGACGCCAGGGCGATATGCAGCTCCGCGGTGCGCTGGCCGATAAGGCGCGCCGAGCCGATATAGCTGCCGATAGTATCCTTGGCCAGCGAGGGCAGCTCCTTTGACAGCGAGAGGAGCGACTGGCGGGGGACGGGCGGCGCCTGGACGGTGGGGTGCGCCAGAGCGAGGTCGAAATAGCGTTCCAGGGTGTTGAGAGTATACTGCCAGGCGTCACCTTCGTTGGGAACGTAACCCTGGAGGATACCCAGGCTGACCGGTTTGGCGTGACCGCTCCGGTATTCCACCGAGCCGGCGACCGGAGCGATATTGGTAAAGCTGGTATTTTCCGTGAGGAACCTGCCCATCTCCACATCCGGGTTAATATCGTCTTCCATCACGCGGAAGAGCTTGAACACCATCTGGTGGCTGTAATAAATCGAGGTGTTGGTCTGCTCTCCTTTAACGGGCGCGGGTTCCAGGTTCTTCAGATTAGTACCGGCGAAATTGTCAAGATAATCCGTGGGGGACAGGATGATTTCACCGGAGGCGCTTCTAAAGACACGGCGGCGCTGCATGGCATGGAGCAGGTAAGAAGTAAACCGGGCATCAACCATGGCATCGAAGATAAGGCTTCTGACGTTTTTACTCCTCGGCGTCAACCGGGCTACAACGGCCTTGGGGTATTTTTCCGCGGTGCCGGTATCATCGGCGACGACCGTAAGGGGAATAACGTAGGTCTCCGGTTCGCCTTCCGTATACTCAACTTCGAGGAAAGTGACGTAAGCGGTGGAGTCGTCAAAGCGGATGGGGACGATATCCAGTATTCCCGCCATGGACGCCTCGCGCGATTTGCCGCGGTACCAGCGCCGCTCCTTAACGTACTCCAGGAGCAACGCTTCCATAATGAACCAGTTGCTTTTTTTATTGAAAAGGCTATCCTCGGACAGCCTCAGCTCCGGCACTTCCGCCGGGGCCGCGGCGACCTTGGCCGGCGAGGCCGTTAAAGCCTGCGCCGCCGGCTCCAGGGAAAACCAGAAGAAGGAATAAGGGCTGAGGGTGAAATAATATTTACTTTCGGTAATGGGGGCGAACTCCACGCGGCCGAAGAGGTCGACGGGACGATGGCCGGAAAATTCAGAGAGGTCCAGGGCGGTCTGCTGCACGGCGTGAGACAGATTGGCGACGACGAGGATGGTCTCGTCTTTATCGCGTCGGAGGTAGGTCAGCACCTTATGGTTTTCCGGCTCGAGGAACTCGATGGTGCCGCGCCCGAAGGTCTTGTAAAGCTTGCGCAGGGCGATGAGCCGCTTTACCCACCAGAGCAGGGAATCGGGATTATTGTCCTGGTTCTCAACGTTAACGGCTTCATAATGGTACTCGGGGTCGATAATGGGCGGCAGGAAGAGCTTCTGGGGATTGGCTTCGGAAAAGCCGGCGTTTCGCTCCGGTCTCCACTGCATCGGGGTACGCACGCCATTGCGGTCGCCGAGATAAAAGTTGTCGCCCATGCCTATCTCGTCCCCGTAATAGATAATCGGGGTGCCGGGGAGGGAAAAGAGGAGACCTGTCATCAGCTCTATCTTGCGGCGGTCGCTGCCGAGCAGGGGGGCGAGGCGGCGGCGTATACCGAGGTTAAGGCGGGCGGTATCGTCGGAGGCGTAAACGTGGTACATGTAGTCCCGCTCCTCGTCGGTGACCATCTCCAGGGTAAGCTCGTCATGGTTGCGGAGGAAGAGGGCCCACTGACAGCTATCCGGTATGGGAGGGGTCTCGCGCAGAATATCGATGACGGGGAAGCGGTCTTCCATGTGGAGGGCCATGAAGAGGCGGGGCATGACGGGGAAGTTAAAAGCCATGTGGAACTCGTCGCCGTTACCGAAATAGGCGACCGTATCTTCCGGCCACTGGTTGGCCTCGGCGAGAAGCATGCGGTCCTTGAAACTAATATCGATATGCTTCCGCAGTTCCTTGACGAACGCGTGCGTTTCCGGCAGGTTCTCGCAGCTGGTGCCCTCGCGCTCGTAGAGATAGGGAATGGCATCAACACGCATACCGTCCACGCCCGTTTTCAGCCAGAAATCTATGACCCTGAAGATTGCATGCCTGACCTCGACGCTATCGAAGTTGAGGTCAGGCTGGTGGGAATAGAAGCGGTGCCAGTAATACTGCTTGGCAACGGGGTCCCATGACCAGTTGGACGATTCGGTGTCGGTGAAGATGATGCGGGCATCCGGGTATTTCTCCGCGGTATCGCTCCAGACGTAGAAGTTGCGGTAGCGGCTGCCTTTAGGGGCCTTCCGAGCGCGCTGGAACCAGGGGTGCTGGCTCGAGGTGTGGTTTATCACCAGCTCCGTGATGACGCGGATGCCGCGGCGGTGAGCCTCCTCGATAAAGCTCCTGAAGTTAGCGATGGTGCCATAGGCCGGGAGCACGCCGAAATAATCGGAAATATCATAGCCGTCATCCTTGAGGGGCGAAGGATAAAAAGGCAGCAGCCATATGGCGTTAACGCCGAGGTCTTCCAGATAGTCCAGCTTGTCTATCAGGCCGGGGAAATCCCCCACGCCATCGGCATCGCTATCAAAAAAGGAGCGCACATGCAGCTCGTAGATGATGGCGTCTTTATACCAGAGGGGACTATTGTTTTTTGATAATATTTTGGGATTCGTCATGAGAACTTTATTTGCCCAGCAGCGAGTGGATATACTCTACCAGTTCCTTGATGCGAAGTCCTTTGGAGAAAAGCCCGCTAGCCCCGTGCTTGAGAATCTCGTGCTGCACGGAAGAGCCTTTATGCGGGGAAATGACAAAAAACGGAATATCGGAATCGCGGAGTGTTTCCAGTTGTTTCCAGGTATTTTCGTCGAAAGAGGCAACGTCCACGACCGCCATAGCTATCTTGCCTTCTTTTTCTATCACATTCATCAGTTCTTGCAAATTCTGAGCCGAAACTACTTTATAGCCATCTTTAGCGAGGTCCTGGGCCAGCACTTCAAGCTGCTTGGGGTCGGTTATAGCCGTTAAAATCACTTCTCTATCGCTCATGGCCCTTCACCCCCTTTTTATTAGGATTATTGCCCTTTTTTAGGACAATGTCAAAACCAGTCTCGCTATCATGGATTAACGCCCCCCCCGGCCGCCCCGGCCCCGCTCACGCCGTGGGTAAGGCCCTCGAGGCGGAAGATGTGGGCGGGGCTGATAGCGGGGTTGAGCTCAACGAAATTCCACTCGCCGCGCCAGGTGTAGGTATTATCGCTCAGGAGGTCACGGACGCTGTAGGTCTTAGCGGGGTCAAAGCCCCAGGAGTTAAGCGGAGCGTTTACCGTGCCGGAGAGCGTGTTATGCGGGTCGAGATTAACGACGACCAGGATGATGTTAGAGAGATCCTCGGTGTGCTTGCTGAAGCAAATCAGGTGCTCGCTATTCGTGGCATTGAACCACAGATTCCGGTTACGCTGTAAGGCGGGATTTTCACGCCGGATGCGGTTGACGCGGCCGATAAATTCCTTAAGACTGTCCGGCCGGTCGATATCCCAGTGCTTGATTTCATACTTCTCCGAGTTCAGGTATTCCTCACTGCCGGGCTCGCGGGGGGTGTTCTCCATAAGCTCGAAGGCGGGGCCGTAGATACCGTAATTTGAGCATAGAGCAGCGGCCAGCACTAGGCGCGCCATAAAAGCCGGCCGCCCGCCTTTCTGCAGATACTCGTGGAGGATGTCCGGCGTATTGGGCCAGAAACTGGGCCGGAAGAAATCCTTCACCGGGGTCTGCGTCAGCTCAACGAGGTACTCCGTGATATCACTCTTGTGGTTGCGCCAGGTGAAATAGGTGTACGACTGAGTGAACCCCAGCTTGGACAGGCGGTACATGACTTTGGGCCGGGTAAAGGCTTCCGAGAGGAAAATGGCATGGGGATATTCTTTTTTCACCTGCGGCAGCAGCCACTCCCAGAATGAGAAGGGCTTGGTGTGGGGATTGTCCACGCGAAAGATACGAACGCCCTGCGCCGCCCAGTAAAGGAAGATGCTCTTCAGCTCTTCCCATAACGCGGGCCAGTCGCCAGTTTCAAAGTTAAAGGGGTAGATGTCCTGGTATTTTTTAGGGGGGTTCTCGGCGTACTGCACGGTGCCGTCCGGCCGCCAGAGGAACCAGGAGGGGTGCTCTTTAACGTAAGGGTGGTCCGGCGAGCACTGGAAAGCGATGTCCAGAGCGATTTCTATGTTATATTTTTCCGCCTCGGCCATCAGGTGCTTGAAGTCTTCCAGCGTGCCGAGCTCCGGATTTATATCCTTATGGCCGCCCTGCGCGGAGCCGATGGCCCACGGCGTCCCGGGGTCGCCCGGCCCCGCCGGAAGGGTGTTGTTTTTTCCCTTGCGGTCAGTGACTCCTACCGGGTGGATGGGGGGCAGATAGAGGACATCGAAGCCCATCTCCGCGATATAGGGCAGGCGCGCCTCGCAGTCTTTAAAAGTGCCGTGCCTGCCGGGCACGGGGGAGGCGGAGCGGGGGAACATCTCGTACCAAGCGCCGCAGCCAGCCCTTTCGCGGTCGACGGTGACGACAAGCTCCTTGGGATATGTCGCAGCGTGAGGCCGGTCATCGTATTTTTCCATGACCCCGGCTACTTCATCGCAGAGGGCAAGCTCAACCTTTCTATCGTTATCCTCCCCGGCGGACTTAAGGGTATCGACGCAGCCGGAGAGTATGCGCCGTTCCGGGGCTTTAGCACGGCGCGCCGTTTCCGAAATCAGGTGCACTCCAGACGCAAAGTGGGCCTCGAGGTCCTCCTGGCCGGCCTCGACGCGTTTCTGAAGGTCCAGGCGCCACGACTCAAAGCGGTCGACCCAGCCAGTGATGGTAAAGAGATAATCGCCGGTCTTTTCCACCGGAAAGCCGCCGCGCCAGCGGTCGTTGACCAGATGCCGCATGGTCGCCTCTGACCAGCGGCGCTCACTTTCATGCTTATAGAGAAGTCGCGCCGCGAGGGCGTCATGGCCGTCGGCGTAGATATCCGCCTCGACGTCTATGACATCGCCGACGGCGGCTTTGGCCGGGAAAAGGCCGCTGTCAACCTCCGGGCTGACGTTCTCGATGATGACACGGCGGCGGCCGTCGACTGAGTCCATGTATTTTTCCTTCCATCGGTATCCTATTAATTATACAACAAGTCCCCCACCCTCTGTCCCTGCCGGTTAACATTCGAGAAACCAGGGATAAGAGGAGATGGAGGGACAAGGGGGGAATCCTTATTGCCGGATTATTTTAACGCTTTCCACCGGGGAGAGGACTCAGGGAGTGGCGGCGGGCAGGTACATTTTCTCGCAGTACTCTTTGACCATTCTCCTCGCCGAGAAGACCGGGGCGATGGAGCTTATCGACTTTTTGACCATGGCTATCCATGCCTGTGGTATACCCTCGAAGGTACGGTCATAGTAAAGGGGCACGACCTTTTGCTCGAGCAGGCTGTAAAGAGATTCGGCATCGGACGCGTCTTCTTCCTCGATGCTGACCTTTATCATGTCGTCCCCGATGGCCCAGCCGTTATCGCCACTAAAGGCCTCGTGCCACCAGCCGTCCGGCACGCTCATGTGGAGCACGCCGTTGAGGGCGGCTTTCATGCCGCTGGTCCCGGAGGCCTCCTGGAGGCGACGGGGGGTATTGAGCCAGACGTCCGCGCCCTGCACCAGGTACCGCGCCAGACGGATATCATAGTCCTCGAGGAAAGCGATGCGGCCCTGGAAAGCGCGGTCGCGGGCCATGGTGTGCACCTGCTGGAGGAGCACTTTCGAGGCCGTGTCCGCGGGGTGCGACTTACCGGCGAAGATAATCTGGACCGGCCTCAGCGGGTTGTTGACCATCCTCTTGAGGCGTTCCATGTCCCGGAAGAGAAGGGACGGGCGCTTGTACTCCGCGAAGCGCCGGACGAAGGCCAGCGTCAGAGCGTCGTGGTCAAGCAAGGAGCCCATGGCCAGGATCTGCTGCGGCGAGGCTTCACCCCGCGCCCAGCGGATCTGGGCGCGCTCCAGTATGATGTGGAACAGCTTCCTCTTCAGGAGCTGGTGCGTGCGCCAGAGCTCCCGGTCCGGGATGTCTTCAACGTGCCTCCAGAGCTCGATGTCGTCCTGCCGCTCCAGCCAGTCATCGCCCAGGTATTTTTCATAGAGCTGCCGGTTCTCCGGCGCTATCCAGGTGGGCACGTGCACGCCGTTGGTGATATGGATGATGGGCACTTCATCCTCGGGGCAGTCCATCCAGAGACCGCACCACATCCGGCGCGTGACGGTACCGTGGAGCCGGCTGACGGCGTTGCGGTGGCCCGATGTTTTAAGCGAAAGGACCGTCATATTGAAGTGACCGTTTTCATCGGAGTTCTTCCTTCCCAGATCGAGGAACTCTTCGCGCTCGATGCCCAGAGACGGCCAGTAGCCATCGAAATACTGCGACACAAGGTCGATGCTGAAGACATCGTGGCCGGCCGGTACGGGCGTATGGGTGGTGAACACCGTGTTTTTCTGCACGTTTTCCTGCCCTTCGGCGAAGGTCTTGCCCTGGCTTACCTCTTCCCTGATGCGCTCCACCATCATGAAAGCCGTATGGCCTTCATTGGCGTGCCAGATGCACGGCTTAACATCGAGGGCGCGCAGGACGCGCACGCCGCCCACGCCCAGCAGTATCTCCTGCTGAAGGCGGTGCTCGCGATCGGCGGTGTAGAGCCGACTGGACAGCTCGCGGTCCTGGGGTTCGTTTTCTTCGAGGCCGGTATCGAGCAGATAAAGGTTCACGCGTCCCAGGTTAACCTGCCATGCCCCAACGTGCAGGGTGCGGTTTTTGAGACGGACTTCCGCCAGGCATTTCTCACCGGAGGCGGTATGGAGAGGGCGCACCGGCGCCTTGCTGAAATCGAGGTGCTGGTATTCCTCTTCCTGCCAGCCGTCCGCCGAGATGCGCTGCCGGAAATATCCCTGCGGGTACATGAAGCCGACCGCCACCATCGGTATACCGAGGTCGCTGGCCTCTTTACAGAGGTCGCCGGCAAGCACGCCCAGGCCGCCGGCATAGATGGGCAGGGAGTTGTGGATGGCGAACTCCATGGAGAAATAGGCTACGGGCCCCCCGATGGCGCCGGGGTGGGCGGTATTGAACCAGGAACCGCCATCGTTTTTCTCGTTATCGAAGGCGGCGACAGCTGCGTCGTAGATAGAGAGGAAAGAGGGGTCGCGCGATGCGGCCTCCATCTTTTCGCGGTCGATATCATAAAGCTGCTGGACCGGGTTGTGACCGCTCTGCCGCCAGAGCGGATAGTCCAGCGTCCTGAATACCGCCCTTCCCACGGGGTGCCAGCTCCACCAGAGGCTGCTGGCAAGCTCGTTGAGCCTTCCGATGCGTTCAGGTACTTTTACATAAGTCACGGGAGCGCTCCTGTTCTAAAGATTATATTTCATCGTCCCGGCAAACACCACACGATTATTCATAAAAATCAGTCAGGGTTTGTTTGGGTATTTTTCTGGTAGTTTTACCCTATCTTTACAGGAAGGGGCAGAGCGCAACGCTAAAAAGGCGGAAACGATGGTGAGCGGTGGAGGACTTGAACCTCCAACCTGATGATTAAGAGTTAGACATTCAATTTTCGAAATTTAAAGTG
>CAYTZI010000076.1:0-8972 GCA_964442335.1 uncultured Dehalococcoidaceae bacterium
GTTAACGAATTCAACTAAAGAGGCTTTTGTTGGGTCACAATTGCTTGTTTTGTGTAGTATCTAAGCTTCTAGGAGAATGGAGCCCGGCGCTTGTGGTTTTTCAATAAGGCCTGCAAATGATAAATGCTAGGGTTTATTGTGTAGTAGATTTTGCTAACATTTTGCTAACCAGCGCAGTGACACTGGATAACACTAGACGATATTTTAGCTTCAAAATGGATTTTAGGTAACTAACTTAAAAGTATTATTCTGAACGTAAAATCACTGTTCAGGACACCTAACGTTAGTTCCGAAGACCGATGCTCTGTCCGCTGAGCTACAGGCGCGCAAAAGTCTGTGTCTCAGGCCTATTATACTCGGCGGCAAAAACACCGTCAAAACGTTAAACGCTGATACGTGAATTCCCGGCTGCTTTATGGTGCCGGCTAGCGCTCGTACCAGAGTATGCTGGCGTTCTCCAGAGGCACTTCGGCGCCTTCGAGGAAGGGGATAATGCGCGGCGTATAATCTTCCGCGGGGCGGCGGGCTGGTATACGCGCGCGATAGAGATAGCCGTTTGCCGTCCCCGGCAGGGTGCCCGCCATTTCCATGACGTGAACTTCTTTTTCTATGTCCGCTCGCGGGTCGGCGTAGAGCTGCACCTGCACGGCTTTTGGGTCGATATCATCGAGGTAAACGTTTATCGTGATAACGTAGTCGTTGTCCTGCTTCTGAACGTCCAGAGTCCCCAAAAGCAGCTTGTGCCAGGACCGCGCCAGCGCATCCCGCCACTGACACAGGAGGGCCGCTTCCTGAGTTCCGTTGGCGGTACGTTTTTTATACCGTTTCAAGGCCCCAGAGTACAGCTTGTCCACATATTCACGCACCATGCGGTTCGAACTGAACTGAGGGGTCAGCTCCGCCATGCTGGCCCTCATACGTGCCACCCAGCCCCTGGGGATGCCTTTGTCATCGCGCTCATAGAAACAGGGAACGATGTCATTTTCGAGCAGCCGGTAGAGCTCTTCCGCCTCGCGGGCGTCCCATTCAGGGTCGTCGCCGTGCTCCTGTCTGTCGCCGACCGCCCAGCCGACGCCGTCGCGGTAAGCCTCAGCCCACCATCCGTCTAGCTCGGACAGATTCAAGCCCCCGTTCACCAGTGTTTTCATGCCGCTGGTCCCGCAGGCCTCCCAGGGGCGGCGGGGGGTATTGACCCAGAGGTCGACCCCCAGAATCATCCGCTCGGCCAGGCTCATATCATAATCGGACAGGAAGACCACCCTGCCTCTTACATCGGGGCGAATCGAAAACCTCCACCACGCTTGCACCAGGTCTTTCCCCTCTTCATCGAGAGGATGGGCCTTGCCCGCGATGACGAACTGTACGGGGCGCTGGGGGTGGTTGATTATTCCGGCGAGACGCTCCGGGTCATGCAGCAGAAGCGCGGGACGCTTATAGCCGGTAAAGCGCCGCGCAAAACCAATCGTCAGGACGTTCTGGTCCAGCAGCTGTCCGCACTGGGTCGCAAGCTCGCTGGCCGCCCGCGTTGACGCAAGCTGGCGGCTCAAACGCTCGCGGACATAAGGAATCAGTTGCCGTGTCTCCTTCATGCGAAGTTCCCAGAGGGACTCATCGGGGACTTTCTTGAAATCCTCCATTATCGTGTCCAGCGTGGAGAGCCAGCGATTTTTACCGCAGGCGCCGGTCCAGCATTCGTCCGCCGAAGCGGAGTCCCACGACGGCACATGCACCCCGTTGGTGACATGGGACATCGGCACCTCCGTCTGGGGCCACCTGGGATACAGCGGCTGGAAAATGCGACGGCTTACCTCGCCGTGGAGCATGCTGACGGCATTGGTCGTGCCTGAGCCCCGCGTAGCCAGATATGCCATGTTCAGCGGTTCCTGCGGGTCTCCCGGGTCCTGTCTTCCCAGGCCCATAAGGCTTTCCAGTCCCAGGCCCATCTCCCGGGCGTAATCGACGAGGTAGCGACTTACCAGTTCGTATGAAAAACGGTCGAAGCCCGCCCCGACGGGGGTATGGGTGGTGAAGATATTGCCCGGCCTTGTCGCCGCCAGAGCGACTTCAAAGGGCTGATGGTTGCTCATCATGAAAGCGCGCGCCCGATCGATAACGGCCAGAGCGGCGTGGCCTTCGTTGAGGTGGCATATTTCCGGGTGAACGCCCATGGCGTCCAGCAGACGCCAGCCGCCGATGCCAAGCGCCATCTCCTGCTGCAGGCGCAACTCCTGGCCGCCTCCGTAAAGCTCGCTGGTGATGCCGCGGTCGGACGGCTCGTTTGCGGAATCGTTGCTGTCCAGCAGGTACAGCTTCACCCGGCCGATGATTACTTCCCAGCAGCGCAGCGATAACACCCGGCCCGGAAAATCTATGTTCACGCGCAGCCACTCGCCGTTACGGTCCCTGACTGGCATGATGGGTAACCGGCCCGGGTCGTTGTAGGGATAGTATTCCGTCTGTTTCCCGAGCGCGTCGATTACCTGCCGGAAATAGCCCCGCTGATAAAGCAGGCCGATACCGGTCACGGGAACGCCGAGGTCGCTGGCCGTCTTGAGGTAGTCCCCCGCCAGGACCCCGAGTCCTCCGGAGTAAATCGGTAGCGCTTCGCTGAGCCCGTACTCCATGCTGAAGTAGGCGATGTTGAAAGGGCTCCTGGAGTAGGCCTGCTGGAACCATCCGGGCGTGCTCAGGGCCTCCCTGTGCTCTGCTATAGAGTCATCCACCAGCTTGCGGAAACCGGCGTCGCCGGCCAGTGTTTGCAGGCGACCCGAGGAGACGGTTTGCAGGATTAGCCAGGGATTGCCGGTCCTGTCCCATAGCTCGGGAGCGATATTGCGCCACAATGTATCCGCCGCATGGTTCCATGACCAGCGCAGGTCAAGCGCCAGGTCTATAAGTCCCTCAAGACCTTCCGGCATCGCAGGCAGGAAATAACTGGCTGGCATGGCAACACCTCTTTTTCAGGCACAGGTAGAGTCTGTTTCACTTCTTTAGCAGAGTACGTTTGCTTGATGCTGGCGGGCGTCTCGTCGGGGCTTTTTTCAATAGCTCGATTGCTGACCGGGCCGCAAAAGGCGCTTCTATCGGCGCTTCGAGATCCTCCAGCGCTTTCAGTACCGGCAGCAATATATCCCTGAGGTCCCCCGTTTCAATCGCGCGCAGGATGCGGTGGGTGCCTTCCCGCAGCCACAGCGAATCGGGCTTTTCACTCAGCTTGCGCAGCAGCGGCACCAGCGCCGGGCGCCCGATGGCAATCAACCCTTCGGCGGCCAGCCATCTGATATCAAACAATTTGTCTTCAAGAGCTTTTATCAATGTTGTCGTAGCTTCGGGGTCGCCAATCTGCTCGAGGGCCTTGGCTGCCTCCCAGCGCGTAGAGATGTCTTTACTTGCAAGCGCGGACTCCAGAGAGGGGACTGCTTTGTTGCCTATCGCCACAAGTGCCCTGCGCGCCCTTATCCGTACCAGGCCGTCCGCGCTGCGGAGGTCATTGATAAGAGAGCGAATCGTCGTGGTGTCGGCATGTTGGCTCCAGGGCACTTTAATTTCATCCAGTATTTTACCTGCTTCATACCGCACCCGCTCATTAGGATTGGATAGAGCTTCAACCAGGAGGTTCAAAACCGATTCGCCTTTATCCACGAGTGACTTGTGTGCGTTCATGCGTGTTTCGCTGTCTTTACTGCCCAACCCGGCGACAAGTGATTTTACCGCGTGCGCACTCCTTTTCGGGCGGTTTCTCGATGGGTTCATGTTTCCCTCCGCGTACATTTAGTCGCCGACACGTTAGTCCTCGGGTCGAACGTGCCTGCCGAAATATCCAGAGTGTTTTTCAGCCCTTGAGGGGCAATTCCTTGGGGCTGCTATCAGGGGTATTACCTTGATTTGCTTCCTCCGTACTTTTCATCATACCCTTTTATTTTCCGGCGTCCTCCACTGCCTGTTCCGTGGGGCTTGCTGCTTGCATAATCGTCATAGCATCAACCGCTTATGCCTTCCCTGGGTCTCCCGGACAAAAATATCCTCTCTATTATTCAGCTATAACAATGGCATAGTTATAAAATCGTTGGGAAAAATATAACAAATGTATGACATTCGGACGAGTGACTTAAAAACAGCCGCAGTAGCCGGGTTCCGGGAGGCTTTTATTCAAAGCTCAGCTGCTGGAAACCGCCGTAATACTCTCCGGCGACTCCGTTATAGAGCTCTTTCCCCAGCAGTTCTTTGAAAATCTCATTTGATTTTGATACGATGTCTAGGTCACTGAACCGGTCGGGATAGATGATGCTGCCGATGTAATACGCGTCGCATAGCGCGATGTCAATATTCGCCGAGTAGTAGTTGTACGGGAGCTGCATGTAGACTTTTCCGTTCTTAAAAGCGGAAAGCGCCCGGTAAAACAGGGGATTTGAATTATAGTCGTCCTGAACGATCGCCAGGCCGCCGGCGTCAAGGAAGATGATATCCGGGTCCATATCCAGCAGTTTTTCCTTGTCCAGCATCACGTACTCGTTTATCCCCTCCTCGGCCACGACGTTTCTGACGTTGACCGCGTCGAAAAGGGCATAATTGCCGCTGGTGCTTTCGATGCCGTGCAGCCCGCGGTATGATTGTGCGCCCAGGTATACCCCCGGCTGGCTCTCAATCGGGATACCCTGTGTTCGGGAAGCCAGGTCCTCCTTACATTCGGCGAAAAACTGGACCACTTCCGCGGCCCGCTCCTCCTTGCCGGTGATTTTCCCTATCAGCTCCAGGGACCTGTCCACCTCGGGGTCGAAGACCGAGACGACTCCATAGGAAAGAGCGACCACGGGAATATTTGTCTTGGACTCCAGCTCGTCTATCGCGGCGACGTCCGAGTTGTAAGCCGTGAAAATAACATCGGGGGCGACCTCCAGTATTTTTTCGGGGTCCGGAGCGTTCCCGGGCCCGCCCGGCCCGATTACCGGCAGTTGCAGCAGTCCCTCGTTGGCCCGGGCGTAAGGCCTGCCGGTGACCCCGTCGGTTACCTCTGTCTGCTCGATTCCCACCAGTTTATCGACGTCTCCCACGTAGCAGTACAGTCTCAGGCACCCGGGCCCGATGGCGATGAAACTCTCCGCGTCCGCGGGGACCGTCACCACTCTGCCCAGGCTGTCGGTTATCGCCATTTCCTGTCCATTATCGTTTGCGGAGTCCCCCGCGCCACAGCCGTAGAGTAACAGGGGAACTAAAAATAATACGGCCATTAATATAGACAATCTCTTAATCATAAATTCTCCATCTCAATCAAACAGGTATCACCACCGGTATGTCGTTATGGAACCGTATCTCGACCGGGACGCCGTATACCGACCGTATGTTTTCTTCGGTGACGATGCGGATGTCCCCGGCGTCAAAGATTTTACCCCTTTTCAGAAATATAAATTTGTCGGCGAAACGGAAAGCCATATTCAGGTCGTGCATGGTAACGATGGCCGAGATTTGCCGCTCTTTAACGATGTTTTTGATGATGCTTATTACTTCGAGCTGGTTTTTCAGGTCCAGGTTGCTGGTGGGCTCGTCGAACAGCAGCACGTCCGACTGCTGGGCGAGGGCCCTGGCTATGGCGACTTTCTGGGCTTCCCCGCCGCTCAGCTCGTCCACGTTCCGCAGCGCAAAGTCCTCCAGCCCCAGCGACTTCATCACGTTGTGCACGATTTCCAGGTCCTGTTTGGTGACCTCCCACTTGATATAGGGCTTCCTGCCCAGCAAAACGGCGTCGAACACCGAGCTGAGCGAAAAGGTGTTGCGCTGGGACACGTAGCCGATGCGTTTGGCGAGGTCGTTGCCGCTCAAACCTCTGACGTCTTCCCCCATAACGATGACTTTGCCGCTCTGCTGCTTGAGTATCCGGTTAATGCATTTTAAAAGGGTGGACTTCCCGACCCCGTTCGTCCCGAGGATGGACAGGCACTCCCCTTTACCGAGAGAAAGGGATATATTATTCAGGACCTTGCGGCCGGGATACTGAAAAGACAGGTCTTCTATGACCAGGTTCATCTTCTGGCACCCTCTTTCATGCCCCTCATCAGCAGATAGAGGAAAAGAGGGGCGCCGAGTATCGACGTTATGGCGCCGACCGGCAATACCACGGGCCTGATTATCGTTCTGGCCACGGTATCGGAAATCAGCAGCAATACAGCCCCGGCGAGCATGGACGCCGGAATGAGGAACCGGTGGTCGGCGCCGATGATACGCCTCATGATGTGAGGACCGATAAGCCCGATGAACGAAATCATTCCCAGAAACGAAACGGTCACGGCCGTAATCAGGGAGGATATGAACAGACCCCAGAAGCGGGTCTGCCCGGTGCGGACGCCCAGGCTTTTGGCGGTCTCTTCCCCGTTATCCATGGCGTTGTAGTCCCATCGTTTCACGATGAAATAGACCGACGATAGGGCTACTACTCCTATGATGATGAAAGATTCGTTCCAGCTTACCCTTCCCAGGTCGCCGAAGGTCCAGAATATGGCCGCGGCTATCTTTACGTCCGGCGCGAAATACTGGATGAGCGTGGTTCCCGCGGCGAACAGCGAGCCCAGCGCCACCCCGGCCAGAACGATGGCCTCCGGCGAAAATCCCCTGATTTTCCCCAGCGACAGGATAATCATGGCGGCCCCCATGGAGCAGATAAAGGCGCAGATGGTCACCATGTAGGGATTACTGATGGCTACCGCGTCTCCGGCCGTGTAGAGGACCGTCCCGGCGCCGAGGACGATAATGGCGATATTTGCCCCGAAAGCCGCGGCGCTGGATATGCCCAGCGTCGAGGGGGAAGCCAGGGGGTTTTTCAGATTGTTCTGCATCACGCACCCGGCCACGGAGAGGCCGGCGCCGGCGATTATCGCGGTGATTATCCGTGGCATGCGTATCTGCCATATCACCAGGGCCGCCTTCTCACTGCCCAGGCCGAAGAACGCTTTAATGACTTCCCAGACGTTTATAGAAGAGGAGCCGGCGTTGACGGAAATGACCGACATGAAAAAAACGGCGAGAGCCAGAATCAGCAGCACCAGCCACTTGCGCCTGATGTACTCCGCATAGTAGCTGAGCTTATCGCCGTGCTTTAATATTTCCTGCTTCATCATCGATGCCATCCCGGTGTTACGCGCCCGGGACCGGATTTAATCTGTTAACCAATTAGCCGACCAACGACAGTCCGTCGCCGGCGAGCTGGTAGTACGCCTGGCTAGAGCAGGGGAGGCACACGGGTCTGCCGTCCTTCAGCCTGGCGCGGGACTCCATGACACTTTCGCCGCACAACGCGCAGGTAAAGCTGGCGAAAATACGGGCGTAAGCGGGGAGGTCGATATTTACCTTCTTCACGACCAGGACTTCGTCATCGGGGATGTCCAGGGCCTTGAAAGACAGTTCTCTCCACAGCTCGGTAAGACGTTTGCTTTCATCCTCGCTGCCGCCCCGCTTTACCACCACTTTATCCCAGAGCCGGGCTGCCTCGGGGGAGCGTTCTTTATTCACTCGGTCGAAAAGGGCGGAGACCCTGATGCCGTCGCCCGACCTTTTAGCCAGGGTAAAAGCCGTCTTCCCGAAGTCCCGGTAGATGAGCGCGTTGTTGCCGAGGGAACAGCCCGTTACCATCTGGACGCCGTCGGCGAAACAGCTGTTGGTCTCCACGATGGCGACGACCTCTTCCATGCCCGTTGACCTGACCCTGAGCTCATTCACCGCCCGGGCGGCGGCCTTCACGCCCAGGGCCGACCCCGGGCAATAGTGGCCGTGCAGCAGTCCGCTGATACGTAGCAGCTTGTGCAGGTCGCCGTCAGCCACGGCTTTCTCGATTTCCTGTCTCGGGTTGCTTAAATCCTTGACGTCCACTCTTCTCTCCTTGATGTTGCGATTATTAGTAGTTGCAACTGATTGCAATAATAAGTCAAAAAAAATTACATGAGAGGATGTTTTTCGCTCATTCCGTTTCTCTGCTGACCATGCTTATTGCACCCAGTTGCAATAATAACCTATATATCCGCTGGATGTCAACAAGCGTCATTCCGAGTTCTGTTTGCATATGGTTGATTTCTGATACTCACCCCCTTAATCCCCCTCTCCAGCAATAAATATCTGTGGATTATTACCAATGCCTCTGGCTGGAGAGGGGATACAGGGGTGAGGTTAGAACCTACAAACCAAAAGCAAATAGAACCTCTTTCCGGCCGGTTTTTGCGTTGATTAACAACGGTTTAGTGACTATACTGGAAGCGGATTTACTGAATACAGGAGGGTTCTATGGACTACGACAGCTTTCTGGAACTGGTTAAGCACCGACGCACCATCCGCCGCTTTAGACCCGACCCCGTACCCGAGGAGTATATCGATAATATAATCGAGGCGGCCCGCTGGGCGCCTTCCGGCTATAATTTACAGCCATGGGAGTTTGTGGTTATCCGCCAGAAAAAACTGAAGGACGCTATAGTGCAATGGGTGCGCGACTACCATAAGCTCATCATGAAGACGGAGAGCGCCCGCGAGCCGTGGCAGCGGGTGCCCCGCCGCCCTTCGCGTGACCCGGAGTGGGACTACCGCAATGCTCCGGTATTCATCCTGGTCCTGGGGGACACGCGACTGCTCAAGGGGCTGCCGACTTCCATGCTCTTTGACGCCGAAAGGCGGCAGACAATCTTTATTTCCAGCCTGGCCAATGCCTATCTCTATATGAGCCTCGCCGCCACGACGCTCGGTATCGCCAACGAATGGGTATCCTCGGTGGCTACGGCCTATCCCCATTGTCTGGTGAAAGACCTCCTGGGCATACCGGCGGAGCTGGAAATCTACGACATGATGGCTTTGGGCTATCCCGCCTATAAGCTCGGGACGAACAAGCTGCTGCGGGACAAAGTAAAAATGGTCCATCACGACTACTGTGGAGCGGACGATTTCCGCACCGGGGCGGAAGTGGACGATTTCATCAAAAGGGCGAGGACCTGGACGACGGC
>CAYTZI010000076.1:9072-10377 GCA_964442335.1 uncultured Dehalococcoidaceae bacterium
TCAGAGAGGGACATAATCCGAGCGGGGAAGGGTTGGGGTGGGTGGAGGGATTTGAACCCTCGATCTTCAGGGCCACAACCTGACGCCTTAGACCTCTGGGCTACACCCACCGCGGAGTACATAATAATTATAGCTGAAATGAACGCCTGTATTCAATCGCCGGCTATTTCTCGGTGAACTCAACTATCGTCACGCCTTCTCCCCCCTCCCACCTGTTTCCCGCGCGGAAAGCCTTCACCAGGGGGTGTTTCCCGAGCACCCGGCGCACCGTCTCCCGCAGCATTCCTGTCCCCTTGCCGTGGATTATCCTCACCTGTGAAAATCCGGCCAGATAGGTATCATGCAGGAAAAGGTCGAGTTTGGGCAGGACCTCATCGACGGTAAGGTGCCGCAAGCGGAGTTCGGCAATCGGGGGGATTTCTGCGTCGCTTTCTTTTTTAGTCACGTCAGCCAGTATTGATTTTAACACCTGCGATAGGAAAGGTAAATCAGAGCGCATTCCTTTTTATAATCGCAGCCCGATGAAATTCCTTCGCCTTTTCAGCAAAATTGTTAAAATCGGCATCACTTGAAAATTCTCGTTTGGGAATAATGTAAAATCCCATTGATGCACGCATATTTAAAAATATATATTGTTCAGTAATTAATATCTCTTCTATTAGTCCCCATCGCTCCGTTGATACCCTCTTTTCGTTTTTATCCGTTATTTGGTCCTCTGTAATAGTAAATTTATGGTTGCCGATAATATCGTTTTTACCTTTACCGTAACGCCAATTTACTCCTTTAATAATTAGCTTTCGTGCTGAAGTTTTAGTGAATATGCCATTATAAATCGCACATATACTGAATAAAAATACAGGGATAGCTAACATTTTATCAGGCCAGACAAAAACAACATACACTCCCCCGAGGACACCAAGGACTAAAGATACTATTGATTGAGTTTTTAAGCTTCTTTTTGCTTTAGTGGAATTTACACGGTAATACAGATAATAAGCTAATACATCGTCGATATTTATAGTGCATTCAACTTCCATTTTTCCATTCATTCCCTGCGTGGTCATGTCATTGTATCACCCTGTGGATAAATGTGGCAAATACTCCTAATTAGAACTTGTGTTTCAATTTCCGATTGTGGTAAAATACTTTTTAGAGGTACATCCGCTATGCCGTCGGATTCCATCATCGTCAAAGGCGCCCGCGAACACAATCTGAAGAACATAGACGTCGCCATTCCCCGCGATAAGCTTGTGGTCATTACCGGGGTCTCCGGCTCTGGCAAGAGTACCCTGGCTTTCGACACCA
>CAYTZI010000077.1:0-1628 GCA_964442335.1 uncultured Dehalococcoidaceae bacterium
TCATTCCGGCGAAAGCCGGAATCCAGGGGAGGGGATAAGGGTCCCTGGCTACTTGTTACTTGTTGCTCGCTGCTTATAGATGAATATGGGCATTAAAATAGACCTCCTCAAATGCACCGGCTGCGGGGCGTGCACCTTCGTCTGCCCCGTGGGCGTTCTGTCCATCGAGGACATGAAGTGCCGCGTCGCGGACGGCTGTACCTCCTGCGGCGCCTGCGTTAACACCTGCCCCTTCCAGGCGATAACGCTTACCGGCGAACAGAATAAACGAGAAGAATCTGGTAAGGGCAAAGCCCCTGTTGCCCTTAGACCCAGCCCTCTCCGCCGGCGGAGAAGAGGATTCGGGGGGAGAGGTCGGCGCTGGCGATAATTACGGCAAAGTGAAGTATATTGTATGGCAGATTCATACATAAAAGTCACCGATGAATGCGTCGGCTGCGGCAACTGCACCGCCGTCTGCCCCTTCGGCCTGATAGAAATCGTCCGGGGCAAGGCCGTTATAAAGGAGGGCTGCACCCTCTGCGGCGCCTGCGTTGACGCCTGCGGTTACTATGCCATCACCATCGATAAGCCTGAAAAAGCGACCGCGCCGGGCGCTGACTCCCGCGGCGTCTGGGTCTTCGCCGAGCAGCGGCGCGGCGTGCTGAAAAACGCCGCCTTCGAGCTGCTTTCTAAAGGCCGCGAATTAGCGGATACTTTAAAAACGGAGCTTTCCGCCGTCTGTCTGGGGCACGACGTTAAAGAGGTCGATAGCCTCATCGCTTACGGCGCGGATAAGGTCTATCTCGTTGACAGCCCCGACCTCGCTGATAACCAGGAAGATTACCTTACCGCCGGGCTGGTGCGTCTCGTCCGCGAGCACAGACCGGAGGTTTTCCTGGCCGGCGCTACCGCCCTCGGCCGCTCGTTCTTTCCCCGCGTGGCGGCTGTCCTTAATACCGGCCTTACCGCCGACTGCACCGGACTGGATATAGACACGGAAAAACGCTTGCTCCTTCAGACCCGCCCCACCTTTGGCGGCAATATCATGGCCACTATCATCTGCCCTGATAAACGGCCCCAGATGTCCACTGTCCGGCCCCGCGTCTTTAAGAAGAACGCCCCCGACCCCTCCCGTAAAGGGCAGATTATCAGGGTCGACTTCAAGAAAGAGGGCGTAACCGCCAAAACTAAGCTGCTGGAGTTCATCGAGGACGTTACTGAAACGGTCAAAATCGAGGACGCGGATATTATCGTTTCCGGGGGCCGCGGGCTGGGCAAAGCGGAGAACTTCAAGCTCCTCCAGGAGCTTGCCGATGCCCTGGGGGCGGCTTTGGGCTCTTCCCGCGCCGCCGTGGACGAGGGCTGGATTCCCTACAGTCATCAGGTGGGCCAGACCGGCAAAACTGTCTGCCCCAGGCTCTATATCGCCTGCGGCATTTCCGGTGCCATCCAGCACCTTGCCGGCATGCAGACTTCCGACTGCATTGTTGCCATCAACGATAATCCGGACGCGCCTATCTTTCAGGTCGCGCATTACGGCATTGTCGGCGATTTATTCCAGGTGGTGCCGCTGCTCATCAAGAAGCTCAAGTCCTGATATCAGCTTCAACCCGCTCACCCTGAGCTTGTCGAAGGGTCATTGCGAG
>CAYTZI010000077.1:1728-7074 GCA_964442335.1 uncultured Dehalococcoidaceae bacterium
CGCGGCAATCCCGCCCGTCCCGCGACAAATCCCCCTTCCCCTTTGCCCCCTCACCCTGTAAACTATAACTGTTGCGGTGCCTGCCCGCCGTAGCCTTGGCGTAGGCGGGCCCCTGTACCTTAACAATTGTTTTAAAAACAATTCGTAGCTAAATAACAAAAACAAATAAAACAAATACTAGCTTCAACCTGAAGCTGAGGGCCCCTTAAAAAAACGCGAAAACAAAAACAATTCCTCCCCTGAAGCTATTCACGTTCGATTTGTTTTAAAAACAAATACCGTCTGGGCCTGCTCCGCTTGCCCGCGCCCCCTTTTTCCCGTATAATTGTAGTATTGTATCGTTCGGAGGGGAGGCGAGGTGGCATGCAGATAAACGTGTCCCAGCTGCTCCAGGAGCCCATCGGTTCCACTCGTGATTACGAAGTTGACGCGGATGATGAGATTCTTGGCGACGGCAATACCTATAACGTCCGGGGCACGTGCCGCCTGATGAAGACCCAGCGCAGCATCCTGGTGAAGTGCTCTCTTGACACGGTCGTGGACTTGACGTGCGTCCGCTGCCTGGGCAGGTTCCGCCATCCGTTGAAAATCAGGTTCGAGGAAGAGTATCTGCCGACCGTTGACATCCACAGCGGGTCGAACCTGCCGCCGCCCGACGACCCCGCCTCGTTCACCATCGACGAGCGTCATAACATTGACTTGACCGAGGCGGTGCGCCAGTATGCGCTGCTGGCCGTGCCGATGAAAGCCCTCTGCGATGACGATTGCGCCGGTCTTTGCCAGAGGTGCGGCAAGAACCTCAACCAGGGTAAATGCGATTGCCCTCCGGAGGACATCGACCCCCGCTGGGCCAGGCTGACCGAGATTGAATCTAAGGAGTAGAACATGGGACCTTTGCCTAAACGCAAGAAGAGCAAGTCACGCGCCGCCAGCCGGCTGAGCCATAACGCCCGCAAGCCCCCGGCGACGGAGCTTTGCCCTCAGTGCCATAACCCCAGGCTGCCCCACCACGTCTGCCCTACCTGCGGTTACTACAACGGGCGGGAAGTCGTCAAGAAGAAAGAGAAAAAGAAGGCCGCCGCCTAGGCTTTCCCGATATGGCCAAGACCGCCTGGGTGTTCCCCGGCCAGGGCTCGCAGTCCGTGGGCATGTGCCGCGACCTCTTCGATTCGGTTAAGTCGGCGAAGGCCGTCTTTGAGCAGGCCGACCTCGCTCTTGGTTTCCCGCTTTCCCGGCTCTGTTTCGAAGGACCGGAGGATGAGCTCCGCCAGACCGTTAATGCTCAGCCCGCCCTGGTGACCGCTTCTTTTGCCTGTCTTGAAGCCGCGAGGGAGCTTAACGGGGATAAGCTCATCGTCCCTGGTTTCCTTGCCGGGCACAGCCTCGGCGAGTATACGGCGCTGGCCGTGGCCGGTGTCTTTAGTTTCACCTCTGCCGTGCGTCTCGCCCGTGAGCGCGGCCGCCTTATGCACGAGGTCGGCCAGAAAACCCCCGGCGCCATGGCGGCCATCCTCGGCCTGGAGGAAGCTAAGCTTGCGCCCATCTGCCGCGAGACCGCTACCGTCATGGCGAACGTCAACTGCCCGGGCCAGATAGTCATCAGCGGGGCTTCCCCGGACATCGCCAGGGCTATGGAGCTGGCTAAAGCCGCCGGTGCCGTCCGCGCCATTCCGCTCCAGGTTAGCGGAGCGTTCCACTCTCCCCTTATGCAGCCGATTATCGGGGACATGACCGCCCTTATCGAGTCCGTCCCTTTCAGCGCCCCCTCCCCACTCGTCGTCGCCAACATGACCGCCTCCCCTCTGGCCTCCGACTCCGACGTAAAAACGGAGCTCATTAACCAGCTTACCAACCCCGTTCAATGGCAGCGCTCCGTCGAGTTCATGGTTGGTCAGGGCGTCGACACCTTCATCGAGATAGGCCCCGGTAAGGTCCTTACCGGCCTTATCAGGCGCATCGATAAGAACGTTACTACGCTTAACATCTTCGACCTCGCCACCGCCACAGGCCTGGGGCAATAACCTTTTATCACCAGTGAGTTAGATATCGTTCCCCCTCCGAGCTGTTAAAATTGGTAACCCATCCCCCTTTGTCCCCCTTCCCTTAGGGATTTTAATGAAGGGAAGGGGGAATAAAAAAACGAAGGGGTTGGCACCCCTTCAAACTTCCCGCTGAAAACATTAAGACAGGTTATGGCCTGGTAATAACTTCCCTCTCATAAAGGAGAGGGACAGAAGGTGAGGATTTCCTTTTAAATCAACTCCCCCTCTCCGCAGGCGGAGAGGGGGACATAGGGGGTGAGGTAAAAACCCTCTCCTTGCACGCCTCTAAAGTTTGCGCTAAAATGGGCTTGGTCGCGTATGGAAACAGTTATGATAAACCACCCCGTCCTTGTGCTCAACCAGAGCTACGAGCCGCTCACGGTCTGCCGAGCCCGCAGGGCCGTCGTCCTTATCTTCCAGGGCAAAGCGGAGATGATTGAGAACGGCCTCGGCTATATCCATACCATCGGCACGACTATCGAATTGCCTTCCGTCATCCGCCTTTCCCGGCTCGTCCGCAGGCCCCGGCGCGAAAGAAAAATGTCCCGCTACGAGATTTTCAACCGGGATCGTTATACCTGCCAGTACTGCGGGGAGAAAAGTCGCCACCTGACCCTCGACCACGTTATACCGCGCTACCGCGGCGGGCAGCACACCTGGGAAAACGTCGTCAGCGCCTGCGTGGACTGCAACCGGAAGAAAGCCGGCCGGACCCCCAGAGAAGCTAATATGAAGCTCATCCGCCAGCCTCTGCCCCCCACCGGCCACCCCCTCTTCGTCATCCCCTACCACTACCTCAGCAAGCGCGACGAATGGCAGAAGTATCTGTATAAGTAGACAGTTGACAGTAGACAACGGGGGAAAAGGGGTGGGGAGCTAACAGCTAAAAGCTAATAGCTCACTTCCCCCATCGGCATCTCTACCGTGGCTTCGCTATCGAGCGTGACCGTCACCGTCTCTTTGAGCGGGTTGCTGCCTACCACTGTCGCCTCGCCCATCCGCGTGGATACCCGCTGGCCCGCCTTCGGCATCTTCTCCCGCATCGCTTTATACTGCTCGCCCTCGTAGGAGAGGCAGCACATCAAACGACCGCACGCGCCGGAGATTTTCATCGGGTTGAGCGGCAGGTCCTGCTCTTTGGCCATCTTGATGGAGACCGGCGTGAACTCGGTGAGGAACGACGCGCAACACAGCGGCCGGCCGCACCGCCCGAAGCTCCCGAGCAGCTTGGCCTCGTCGCGGCTCCCCACCTGGCGCAGCTCCACCCGTACTTTAAACTTCCCCGAAAGCCTCCGCACGAGCTCGCGGAAGTCCACCCTCTCCTCGGCGCTGAACAGGAAGGTCAGCCGGCTGCTGTCGAGGTTGTACTCGGCGGTCAGCAGCTTCATGGGGAGCTGTAGCTCGGCGATCATCTTGCTGCATTCTATCAGCGCCTCTTCGGCCTTTTCTTCGAGCTCCCTGGCGTGGTCGATGTCCTCGGGCTCGGCTTTGCGCACCACCGGACTCAGTGTTTCGCCGGCTTCGACGCCCTGCGCCTGCTCCGGCGCGATGACGACATGCCCCAGCTCCAGCCCCCGGCTCGTCTTTACCACCGCGTAGTCGCCGGCCTCCAGTGCGATGTCCCCCGCGTCGAAGTAGTATATCTTTCCCGCCCGGTTAAAACGTATTCCTGTAACGTTAGCCATTCTTTACCCCTCCTCCCTCCTTATCTGGAATATCCAGCATCATGACCTCGAGCGCGAGCCGCGCGTTGGCGTTCTGCCTCAACTGCTCCGCCGCCCGCCCGATGCTCTCGATATAGTCTTTTATCTGCGTTAAGTTATAGTTTCCTGCCATTCCGGCAAGCTCGCTCCGGCGGTCGGCGTTGACAATCATGTCCTCCCCGCCGAGCTTGACGAGCAGCAAATCGCGCCAGTAGTCGAGCCAGCGGTCCAGCGTCTCGTAAATCGCCCCCCGGTTTTGACTGAAGCGTGCGGCGAGCCGTCCGGCGTAGTCGAACCGCTCTTCGCAGTCGGCCCCGATGACGCCGATTATCCGTTCGAGCTCTTCGTTCCTCTGCTGTAATACCTGCCCGTCCTCGGTCGCGGCGATGGCCCACCCCGGGCAGCCGTGGGAAAGTCCCGCGAGCAGCCTCGCCCGCTCCGGCTCGACCCCCTTTTCCGCCAGCGCCCTGACGCCTTCGCTGATGGATAGCGGCGTCAGCTCGAGTCGCTGGCAGCGTGACACGACCGTCGGCAGCAGCAGGCGGTCGTTGGTGGTCAGTAAAATAAAGGTGACCTTTTCGACCGGTTCCTCGAGGGTTTTCAGCAGCCGGTTGGCGGCGTCCGTGGAGAGCAGCTCGGCGCCGTCGATGATGAACACCTTGTGCTTTCCCTCGAACGGCGGCAGGTTGGCGGAGTGCAGGATGTCCTTTATCTGCTCGGTATGTATGAGCTTGGCTTCGGCGTCGTCCTCGTTCTGTAACAGGCCGATTACCTGGACGTCGGCATGGGCGCCGGAGGCTATCTTTTTACACGAATCGCACTCGAGGCACGGTTTTTCGTCGGCCTCGCAGTTGAGCGCTTGGGCAAGCTGTACGGCTAGAGTCATTTTGCCCACGTGCGGCGGCCCGGCCATTAAATAGGCGTGCGCCAGCGTGCCCGCTTTAACGCTCTGTTCCAGCAGGGACACCGCCCGTCCCTGCCCGATTATTTTCCACATCAGCAATAAAGACCAAGACACAGGATACAAATCCCAAACGTTTAGTTAGCGTGAAGGTATCTGTTTGGTTATTGTATCTTGGTTATTGGTTTTTCTCCTTACTAATAGTCTCTTCTCAGAAGGTCGTCAAGCGTCTCGCGCCGGCGGATGAGCCGCGCTTTTCCGTCCTTCACGAACACGATGGCCGGCCGGAACGCGGCGTTATAGTTGCTGGACATGGGCACGCAGTAGGCGCCGCTGCCCGCTATCGCCAGTATGTCCCCCGCCTTAAGCTCGGGAAGCTCTATCTCCTTTATCAAAACATCGCCGGCTTCGCAGTACTTGCCGGATACCGTGACTTTTTTAACGTCCGCCGCCGAAGCCCGGCTGGCTGCCAGGGCTTCCTGCACCGCGCCGTACATTGGCTGCCTTATGTTGTCCCCCATCCCCCCGTCGACTGATACGTACGTCCTGATGCCGGGGATTTCCTTGATGACGCCGACCGCATACAGGGCGACGCCTGCCTGGGCGACTATCTTTCTGCCGGGCTCTATCATGAGCCTGGGAGTTTCCAGCTTGAGCTCGCGGCAGCGGCTCATGAACCGATTGACTATGGCTTCGGCGA
>CAYTZI010000077.1:7084-10360 GCA_964442335.1 uncultured Dehalococcoidaceae bacterium
CCGCAATCGGGGGCGGCACGGCTCCCACGACGTACTGCGCCCCGAACCCCCCGCCGATGCTCAGCAACCGGGTCATAAAGCCGTATTTCTGCTTTATCGCGGCGGCGTATTCCAGCACGACGTCCACCGACTTCAGATAGGGCTCGTATTCGAACAGCCCGGAGCCGATATGGAAGTGTATGCCGTCCACATTCAGGTTCTCCGCCGCCAGGGCTTTTTTCACCGCCTCATCCCAGTCGGCCTTGGGCAGCCCGAACTTGGAGTCGGCGATGCCGGTGGTGTTATATTTGTGCGTATGCGGGTCGATGCCCGGGTTCAGCCGCAGCAGTATCGTTACCTTCTTCCCCCCGGCAATCCCGATGAGCATGTTCAGCTCGGGCAGGTTGTCCACCACGATGTGCCCGATGCCTTCCTTTACCGCCAGCTCTAACTCCTCCTCCGACTTGTTGTTGCCGGCGAAGTGTATCCGGCTGGCGGGAAATCCCGCCGCCCGCGCGAAAGCCAGCTCCCCGCCCGACACTACGTCAAGGTCTAGCCCCTCCTCCTCCACCAGCTTAATCATTGCCCTGGCGATGAACGCCTTGGGTGAATAGCTGACAATGGTATCAGCGTAGCGCCTGCCGAACTCAGTCCTGAACTCGCGGCACCTGTTCCGCATGTCGGCCTCGTCAAAGACGTACAGGGGCGTCTCGTACTCTTTTGCGAGTTCCACCGTATCGCACCCGCCGATGACCAGGTGGTCTTTTTTATTGACCTCCGCCGTCTGCGGGAATACCGCCAGCCTGGCAACGGAAGTCTTCGTAATCATTGTCGTCTCACCTCTCACCCTAATGTTACCAGCGGCTACCTTTGAAGTCAATGAATTATAGTGTAAAATGGAAAGGGCGCCGGTTAAGCCGGCGGGCGCCTTTTTCCCGGTTTTTCCCTTATGAAAGATGATTTTGAGCGGTTCCGCGAAGAAAATCTTGACGTCGCACCCGTGATGACCCGCGGCGGGCTCTCGGGATGGACGCAGAAGACCTTTGTCTCTTTCAGCAACCCCGTCTACCGCCTGTACTACGGCTCGATGGTGGGCCACTGGTCTTCCCTGAACATGCAGATGTTCGCGCGCAACCTGCTCGTCTGGTATATTACCGGTTCCGGTGCGGTCATCGGCATTCTGGCGCTGGCCAACGCCATCCCCATGATTCTCTTCACCCTGCCCGGCGGCGTCCTGGCGGACCGCCTGCAGAAAAAGAACGTCATCCAGGTATGCCAGGTCATCTCCGTTGTCATCTCGCTGGCCGTCACCCTCGCCCTCTACTTCGGGTACGTTAGCCCCGCCCACCCCAAGTCCTGGTGGGTGCTGGCGGTTGGCGGGCTCCTCCAGGGGGCGGTTATGGGCGTGATGACTCCCTCCCGCTCGGCTATCATCTCGGAAATAGTCAAGCCGTCGCAACTGATGAACGCTATCTCCCTGAATAATCTGGGCATGAACGTTTTCCGCATTATCTCGCCGGCGCTGGCGGGCTTTCTCATCGATGTTTTCGATTACTGGGTCGTCTATGCACTGATGACGGCCATGACCCTCATGTCGACCATTTTTGTTATTTTTGTGCCCCCCACCAGCAACCCGGCCGGTTCCAGCGGGGTCGGCAACTCGCTGTCCGACGTCATCGAGGGGTGGCGGTACCTCAAGGGAGAAAAGACGATACTGGCCGTTCTCATCTTTACCGCCATCGGTATGATTTTCGGCGCGCCTTATGTCCAGCTTCTGCCCATGTTCGCCGCACCGGAGATACTGAATATCAACGCCACGACCCTCGGCATCCTGATGATGGTGTCCGGCATCGGGGCTATTATCGGCTCGCTCGTCCTCGCCTCCCTGACCAACCGTCATCGCGGCAAGGTCCTTATCTTTGCCGTGCTGCTGATGAGCCTGACACTGGTCGGTTTTTCCTTCTCCTCATGGCTGCCGCTTTCGATGGTTTTTATATTTTTCATCGGCCTGGGAAGCACCATCCAGATGGCACTGGGCAACTCTCTTATCCAGTATTACGTGGACGCAACCTATCGCGGGCGCGTCCTGAGCTTTTTCATGCTGTGTTTCGGCCTCAGCAGCCTCGGCGCCTTCTTTGCCGGCATCCTGGCGGAAAACATCGGCGTCCAGTGGGCCATCGGCGGCCTGGCGATAGTCCTCGTCCTCTTTACTCTTGGTATAATGACGATGGTCCCGCGCCTGCGCAGGCTGGACTGAACCAGGGGATTTTTATCGTGCTATAATAAGCTGCCGGTCGCTGATAATTGACACGGCGGTATTTTCTCTCTTAGAATAGTTAGCCACGACCGTTTAGCTGGAGGCGATTATGTACCAGAAGGTTGTTCTGGACAACGGGCTGCGTTTGCTCACCGCCGAGATGCCCCATACCCGCTCGGTGGCTGTCAGCTTTTTTATCGGCGCCGGCTCCCGTTACGAAGAAAGCGGACAGGCCGGTATCTCCCACTTCATCGAGCATATGCTGTTTAAGGGCACGAAGAATCGCCCCACTTCCACCGAGGTCTGCACCGTCATCGAGGGGGTGGGCGGCATGCTCAATGCGGGCACGGACAAAGAGCTGACGATCTTCTGGTGCAAGGTGGCACAGACACACTTTTATAACGCTCTGGACGTGCTCGTGGATATCCTCCTCAATTCAATTTTTGACTCCGCCGAGATTGAGAAGGAGCGGCAGGTCATCATCGAGGAAATCAACATGTCCCTGGACTCCCCCTCACAGCGGGCTTCCATGCTGGTAGATGAAATTTTGTGGCCCGGCCACCCCCTGGGACGCGACGTCGCCGGCACTAAGGAGTCGGTAGCGTCCATCACCCGGGGGATGATGCTCGGCTATCTTTCCCGTCAGTACCAACCGGACAATACCGTGCTGGCGATTGCCGGCGATATCAAGCATAAGCAGGTCGCCGCCATCGTCAGAAAAGCGCTGGGCGGCTGGGTGAAGCGTAAAGACCACGCCCCCTATACCCCTTACCGCGAAAAAACGGGACGTCGCGTGCTCATCGAGAAGCGCGATACCGAGCAGATGCAGCTCTGTCTGGCCCTGCCCGGTCTTTCCATGGTCGACCCCCGCCGCTTCCAGATGGACCTGCTTAACGTCATCCTGGGAGAGGGCATGACGAGCCGCCTCTTCACGGAGATACGCGATAAGCTGGGACTGGCTTACAGCATCCAGAGCTACGCCGACCATTTTCTGGATACCGGCGCTTTTACCATCGCTGCGGGGGTGGACGGGAAAAACC
>CAYTZI010000078.1:0-10255 GCA_964442335.1 uncultured Dehalococcoidaceae bacterium
ATCTTCTTGGCGTTGTCCCAGGCGCCGCCGCCGTTGTTCATGAAGGACGCCATCAGGATACCCACGATAGTTCCCACCATGAGGACCGCCGCCACGACCATGGCGGCGTCATAGCCGGGGATGAACCGGAAAACGACCCCGATGACGATGGGGCTCAATACGGGGAGCAGGCCGGGGGCGATCATCTCGCGCAGGCCGGCGCGGGTGGTGATATCAACCGCCTTACCGTAGTCCGGCTGGTGGGGATGGGCGGGGTCTTTAGGGTTCAGTATCTCGGGGTCGGCGCGGAACTGCCGGCGCACCTCCTCGATTATTTTGGAAGCGGTCTTGCCCACCGCCTTGATGGCCCAGGAGCTGAACAGGAACACAATCATGGCGGCAAGCAGAGCGCCCACGAAGACCTCTATCCTGGCGATGTTGACCGAGGTCAAGGGGTTATCGGGGCGGAGGAAGTTAACGCGGTCGATGTAGGCCTGGAAGAGCAGGAAAGCAGCCAGACCCGCGGAGACCATGGCGTAGCCCTTGGTCAGGGCTTTGGTGGTATTGCCGACGGCGTCAAGGCGGTCGGTTATTTTACGCACCTCGGGGCCGGCGCCGGCCATCTCGTTAATGCCGTTGGCGTTATCCGTGATGGGCCCGAAAGTGTCCATCGAAAGGACGTAGGGGCAGGTCATGAGCATGCCCATCGTGGCGACGGCCGTGCCGAACGCCCCCGCCCCATAGACGCCGCTTTTATCGCCCATCCAGAAGGCGAGAAGCAGGGCGATGCCGATGATGAGGGCGGTGGCGAAGGTGGTGGAAAAGCCCACGGACATGCCCATGATGATGTTGGTGGCGGGCCCGGTCTTGGATGCCTCGGCGATATCACGCACCGGCCGGTAGCGCCACTCCGTGTAGTACTGGGTGACGAAGACGATAACGATGCTGGCGGCGATACCGACGAGGCCCGCGCCGAAGAGCCACCAGTTACCGAGCATAAAGTGGACGGTCACCGCCAGCCCGACGATGGACAGAGCGATGGAAACGAAGTAGCCGCGGTTGAGGGCGTTCATCGCGTTCTCGTTCTCCTTAGCGCGAACGAAGAACAGGCCTATCATGCTGGCGATCATGCCGAAGCCGCGGACGCAGAGCGGGAAAAGTATCCAGGCGATGTTATCGGTGGCGATGTAGGCGGCGATGCCGAGAATCATGGCGCCGATGTTCTCCGCGGCGGTGGACTCAAAGAGGTCGGCGCCGCGTCCGGCGCAGTCGCCGACGTTATCGCCGACGAGGTCGGCGATGACGGCGGGGTTGCGGGGGTCGTCCTCGGGTATGCCGGACTCCACCTTACCGACGAGGTCGGCGCCGACGTCAGCCGCCTTGGTATAGATGCCGCCGCCGAGTTGGGCGAACAGCGCCACAAAGCTGGCGCCGAAACCGAAGCCGACGATTAAATGGGGGGCAATTTGGGGATTACTGTTACCGCCATAAGCGAAAAATATAATCGTGACGCCGATAAGGCTCAGGGCGGTGATAAGGAAGCCGGAAACCGCGCCGCCGCGCAGGGCGACATTAACGGCTTCCGTAAGGCTCCGCTGGGCCGCGGCGGCGCAGCGGGCATTGGACTTAACGGCGATGTACATCCCGATAAATCCGGCGAGTCCGGAGCAGAAAGCGCCGACCAGGAAAGCGATGGCGGTACGCCAGCCGATGCCGAGCTGGCTGACGCTGATATTTGCAGCCTCTTCCTGACTGGTCAGCACCCCGACCAGCACGCCGATAATCACCGCCACGGCGATAGAGTACATGGCAATGGTGCTGTACTGGCGCTTGAGGAACGCCCAGGCGCCCTGAAAAATGATATCTCCAATCTCTTTCATCCTGGGGGTGCCGGTGGGGTGCTTCATCACGTTCCTGATGAGGAACAGGGCAAAAATAATGGTGATTACCGCGGCAGCCGGCACGATCCAGAATATACCCGGTAGCATATCTCCTCTCTTCCCGCCGGGCTCTAACACCCGGCAATGTTTTTATTACTCCGGGCGGGTGATTTATCAACACACCCGGCTAAATTGGAATTATGGGTGAAAATCGTTAAAAAAAAGAGCAGGGGCTGGATACTCCTGCTCTCCTGAGACAACGTAATTCGACATGATTACCCAAGCATTATATATGATAGCCGCCGGGATGTCCAGACCGGAAGTGCTAGAACCCGGGTACGATTACTTTTCCGTCGATAAAGAAGCGCCCTCTTATTTTTTGCCGAACTTGATTCTGGGGATGCTGGCCTCTTTCATGGTGTCCGCCATCGTCCAGAAATAGGCTTCGCCGGTATACAGGTGGAAAATTTCCAGCAGTTTATTGCTCGGCTCGGTAATGCCGAAGTTTTTCACGAAGGCCCGCTCTTCAATGCACCTGGCCCTCATCTCCATGTCGTCGTCGATGAACCTTACCTTACCGGAAACGCGCATTACTTTGCTGAAATCCCTGGTATTATAGTAGACCTCTACTTTGGGATTTTTTCTTAACTGCTGGCACATCGCCTTGACGGACTGCGCCTGGAAGTAAAACCCGGTCTCGTCGGCGTACCACATGCCCAGGCACCGTACCCTGGGCTGGTCGCCTTCCACGGTAGCCAGATAGCAGGCCTTATTTTCGTTGGCGAATTTTACACAATCACTAAAGTCCACGGTTTTTCTCCTTTAGTAAAAATTTACCTGGGGAATATTTGAAAGGATGAACCTTTATCAGTTTAAATTTTCGCAGCCGGAATTGTCAAGCGACCTCTCCTCCCTTTGTTCCCCTCTCCGTTGACGGGAAGGGGGGAGGAAAAAGAAGAGGGGCTGACGCCCCTCTTAGACACCCTGTATTCAACCTGACTGTCATTAGCCCTTGGGGTTCCACCTTACGTCCGCGTAGCGCTCCCGGAGCTTGGGTTTTTCAATTTTGCCGGTGGGGTTGCGGGGCACGTCCCCGAAGAGAATGACTCTGGGCCAGGCGTACTTGGGCAGCAGCGGCTCGTAGTAAGCGCGCATCTCCGCCTCGGTGAGGTCGGTGCCTTCCTTGGGCTGCACGACCGCGCCGACTACTTCGCCGTAACGTTCGTCCGGGATGCCGATGATGGCGACGTCCTTGACCTTGGGCTGGCCGATGAGAACAGATTCGAGGTCGACGGGATAGATGTTTTCCCCGCCGCTGATAATCAGGTCCTTCTTGCGGTCGATGTAGGATATAAAGCCTTCGGCGTCCTGCCGGACGAGGTCGCCGGTATGCAGCCAGCCGTTGCGCAGGGTCTCCCTGGTCTTTTCCGGGTTCTTGTAATAGCCCTTCATGACGTTGGCGCCCTTGATAATCATCTCGCCGACGGTGCCGGCGGGGACGTCATTATCATTTTCGTCGACCACGCGGGCATCGAGGTTTATCCTCGGATAGCCGAAAGAGCCCAGCTTGTGCAGGTTTTCCAGTCCCAGGTGCATGCAGGGTCCGGCGGACTCCGTGAGGCCGTAGTTCTCTTCGTACTGGATGTCGGGGAAATGCTCCAGGAAGCGGCGCACGAGCACCGGCGGTATGGGCTGGGCGCCGGAGTGCACCAGCCGCAGCGAGCTGAGGTCGTAATCCGAGAGCTTGAGCTCGCCCCTGTCCAGGGCGGTGACGATGTCCTGAAGCCAGGGCACCAGCAGCATGGATATGGTGACTTTTTCCTTATGGATGGTCTCCAGGATGAGCTTGGGGGTAACCCTCTCGCCGCCGGTGGTCATGACCGCCCGGGCGCCCGCGATAAAGCTCCCGAACCAGTGCATCTTACCGCCGGTGTGGTAGAGCGGCTGGATAAGCAGGAAGCAGTCCTTGCGGGTCTCCCGGTGGGAGAAGTTTTCGTTGACGGCAACGTGCTCCAGGCTGCGGTGCGCCAGCAGGGTAGCCTTGGGGTCGCCGGTGGTGCCGGAGGTGAAGTAAAGCCCGGCGTCGTCCTCGCCGGTAAGCTCAACATCGGGGGGGAGGGGCGAGGCATTCGCCAGGACGTCCTCGTAAGGCTCCATGCCCTGCGGCGGGTTCTCGCCCACGAAGATATATTTCTTAACCGTCGGCATCTGGTCGCGGATTTCCGCAACGCGGTCGAAGAAGTCCCGGTCGAGCACCATTATCTTCGGCTCGGCGATATCGACGCAGTACTTTATCTGGCGGGCGATGAACCTGAAATTCAGAGGGGCCGCCATGGCGCCGGTCTTGAGGATGCCGAAATACGCCTCGAGCCACTGGATAGAGTTCATCATCAGGTGCATCACGACATCGCCCTTCTTGATGCCCCGCTCGATAAGGGCGTTGGCGAACCGGCTGGAACGCTCGTGGAACTCCTTCCAGGTAATCACTCTCCTGTGGCCCTTGCTCGGGGTGATTTCAATAAGCATCGGGGCATCGGGGGTCAGTCTGGCATTCCTGGCAAGCATCTCGGTGATAGTCATTTTCCCGGCTCCTTTTGTTTAAAAATCGGCGTGGACATATCCTGAGAGACCGCGTGCGGTAACAGTATAAGCGAATATATTTGAAAAAGCCTGTTTCCGGACCGACGCCAACAGGCGAACTGACACGACTGATTATAACGTGAAAAAGCGCCGGTTGTCAACTAAAGCAGCTTGGATGGCCAGCTAGCGCTGTGATATAATTCTGTTGAGGGAATTACACAAATGATGACTCAGCTGGAAAAAATCGAGAAACGCTTCGCGGAGCTGGACGAGAAAATGGCCCGACCGGAAATCGCCACCGACCTGGACGCGCTTCAGGAGCTGGCGCGCGAGAAGGCATCCATCGAGGAAGTAGTAAAGCTCTACAGGAAATACAAGAAAACGGTGAAAGAGCTGGAAGACGTCAGGTCCATGCATGAAAGCGGCGCGGACGAAGACATGGCGGCGCTGGTCAAGCAGGAAACGGAGTCGCTGGAAGCCAGGCTTGAGGAGCTGACCGCAAAGCTCAAGGCGGCCCTGTTGCCCAGAGACCCCAACGATGATAAGGACATCATCATAGAGATAAGGGCGGGGACGGGGGGCACCGAGGCCGCCATCTTCGCCGCCGACCTCTTTAGAATGTACAGCCGGTACGCTCAGAGCAGGGGCTGGAAAACGGACATCCTCAGCATGAGCGAGAGCGGCATCGGGGGGTTTAAGGAAATCATCTTCGAAGTGAGGGGCAAAGGCGCGTTCAGCCGGCTTAAGTTCGAGAGGGGCGTGCACCGCGTTCAGCGCGTTCCCGTGACCGAGGCTTCCGGCAGGATACATACCTCGACGGCCACGGTGGCCGTCCTGCCCAAGGCAGAAGAGGTGGATATCAACGTCAATCCCGAGGATATCAAGGTAGATGTTTTCCACAGCGGCGGCGCCGGTGGCCAGAACGTCAATAAAGTCGCCACGGCCATCCGCATGACGCACCTGCCTACGGGGATAGTCGTGGTCTGCCAGGACGAGCGCTCGCAGCTCCAGAACAAAACTAAAGCCCTCTCCGTGCTGCGCACCCGCCTTCTCGATATCGAGCGGCTCCGGCAGGAAGAGCAGATTACCACCGATAGGCGGTCGCAGGTAGGCACCGGCGAGCGCGCCGAAAAAATCAGGACCTATAACTATCCCCAGGACCGCGTCACCGACCACCGCATCAACCTCAGCCTGCACAATCTGCCCCGGTTCATGGACGGCTCCCTGGATGAGATGATTGACGCCCTGGCGACCACCGAGCAGGCGCGGCAGCTAGAGGGACAGGCGGTGTGAACCGCAGGCAGGCGCTGGCCCGGGCGCGTGACGCGCTCGCGGCCGGCGGTATCGAAGACGTTTCCCTCGAAGGCGAGGTTCTCCTGAGACACGCGCTGGGCGTAAGCCGCGCGGAGCTCTATACAGACCTCGATTCGGATTTGACCCTCGGACAGGAACAGGTCTTTAAAGAATCAGTAGAGCGCCGCCGTCGCGGCAAGCCCTCAGCCTATATCACCGGACATAAAGAGTTCTACGGACTCGATTTCCACGTCAACAGCTCCGTGCTGATACCGCGACCGGAAACAGAGCTGCTGGTGGAGAAAGTCATAGGGCTGGCCCAAAGCGGCATCTCTGAAATTGCGGATATCGGGACGGGCTGCGGGGCGATAGCGGTCAGCCTGGCGGTGAACCTGCCGCGCATTACCATTTTCGCTACAGATATCTCACCAGAAGCACTGGAGGTCGCCCGCGCTAACTGCGAGAAGCATGGCGTTAAGGACAGGGTGATTTTAATGCACGGCGACCTTCTGGCGCCGCTCTCGGGGCCGGTCGATATAATCGTGGCGAACCTGCCGTACGTCCGGGAAGCGGACCTGAAGAACAGCGCGGCTTTAAAACATGAACCCCCGCTGGCGTTAAAAGGCGGGCGGGACGGGCTGGATACAGTAAAATTGCTCTGCATACAGTCGGAAAAAAAACTGCGCGACGGGGGAAGCCTGCTGCTGGAAACGGGGGAAGGGCAGGCGGATATGGTCGTTAAACTACTTCGTAATTCCTTTCCCCAAGCCGCGATAGAAGTATGTAAAGACCTGGCGGGAATAGAGCGGGTGGTGGGGCTGCGTTTGACATAGCTTTGATTATGATGCTAAATTAGATTTGAATTTTCTGAAATCGTTTTTCACATAATCTTGGAAGGGCCGAAGAATAATGAATATAATCGTGTGTGTCAAACAGGTAATCGACCCGGAAGCGCCGCCCAGCAGCTTTAAGGTAGACGCCGCTAGCAACCGGGCGGAGATGCGCGGCGTGCCGCCGGTCGTCGACCCGTACGGGGAGTACGCGGTGGAAGGTGCGCTGAAGCTCAAAGAAGCCGCCGGCGGGAAAATCACGGTGCTGAGCCTGGGCGTAAGCCTCCTGCGGGAGGTGGTCAAAAAGCCCCTGGCGATGGGCGCCGATGAACTCGTGTTACTGGAAGACGAAGTCTATGCGGATGCCGATAGCTACACGACGGCTGCCGCCCTCGCGGCGGCCATCAAAAAGCTGGGAAGCTACGACCTAATCCTTTGCGGGCGGGAAGCCTCGGATACCAACGCCGGGCAGACGGGCGGGGGCATCGCGGAGATACTGGGCCTCCCCTGCGTGACGCTGGCGCGTAAACTGGAGGTCGTAGACGGAAAGCTCAGGGTGGAGAGGGTCACTTCCACGGGATACGAAGTGGTAGAAACGCCGCTGCCGGCGGTGGTCACTGTCAGCAACGAAATCGGCGAGCCGCGCTACCCGACCATCAAGGGCATCATGGCCGCCAAGAAAATCGAGCTGGTGGTCTGGAAGTCCGCCGATATTGGAATACAGGCTGGCGGGCAGAGGGCCAAGGTCAACCGCATGTACCAGCCGGTCCACGAGGGCAAATGTGAGTTCGTCGAAGGGGAGACGCTGGAGGAAGCGGCGGCGGACCTGGCGGGGAAACTGAGAGAAGCCAAGATACTGTAACCGGAAATTAACGGCTTTTTAACAATTGTGATTTACGATAGGGGAGAAATATGGCTGAATACCGGGGCGTAGCCGTCTACGCGGAACACAAGAACGATAAGCTCGCGGCGATTGCGAAGGAGGGGCTGGGGGTCGGCAGAAAGCTGGCAGACGCCCTCGGGCAGGAGCTTTACGCCGTAGTAGTTGGCAGCGGCGTCAGCGATATTGCCAAGCAGGCAATCGCCGCCGGCGCGCAAAAAGTCTACATCATCGACGACCCGCTTCTCAAAGACTACCAGACGGACGCTTACCTCAGCGTCCTGGAAAAGTTCGTCAAGCAGGTAAATCCGCGGGTACTGATACTGGGGCAGGACGATATAGGACGCGATCTGGCGCCGCGTCTGGCTTTCCGGCTGGACACGTCAGTCACGATGGACTGCGTCGAACTGGATATCGATGCCGATTCGAAAAGGCTGCTGGCGACCAAACCCATCTACGGCGGCAACGCGCTTTGTGTCTTCGTCAGCGAGACCGACCCTCATATCGTGACCATACGCACCAAGTCCATGGAACCCCTGGAGACGGATGACTCCAGGACGGGGGAAATCGTTAACATCGAAGCGGGATTGGACGCCTCGGCTCTAAGGACGGCGCTGATAGACAGGGTGGTGGAGGAGGTGGCGGGCATCAAAATCGAGGATGCGGCGACGGTGATAGCCGGGGGGCGAGGCATCGGCAGCGCCGAAGGGTTCAAGCAGCTCGAAGAACTGGCGGGCCTGTTCAAAGGCGCGGTAGGCGCTTCCCGTCCGGCCTGCGATAATAATTGGGCGCCGGACACCGCGCAGGTCGGCCTGACGGGTAAAATCATCGCGCCGGAGCTTTACGTCGCCGTGGCGATATCCGGCTCGAGCCAGCATATGAGCGGGTGCTCCGGCGCCAAGACGATTGTCGCCATCAACAAGGACAAAGAAGCTAATATATTCCGCCACGCGCGCTTCGGGGTGGTGGGGGACTGGAAGAAAGTGGTGCCTGCCTTTACCGCCAGGGTCAAAGAGCTCCTGGCTCCGTAAAAAAACCGGTGTAGACGTTGATTCTTTTATGAGGTGACAAAGGCGATGAAAGTTACGAGATTGACATACATTTTTATCCTGCTTGTTCTCTTACTCCCGGCCTTAGTGCTGACGGGGGCGGCCCTGGCTCAGGACGGGAGCGATAACGCCACACCGACCGCGGAAGAGCCAACACCCACGCCGACACCGACGCCAACGCCCACACCGACCCCGGCGCCGCCTCCGGATACGATCACGATTTCGACGGAGTTTCCCGAGCTGGAGGCGGAGGCCACCGGCAGCTTCGCGTTCAATGCGAAGATGTCCTACGAGGGACAGATAAACAGGGTTTTTGACATGGATGTGACCGTCCCGTCGGGGTGGGGCGCCTATATATCTCCCCAGTATGACAGCACCAGGATAGCGTCTATATCGATTGACAGTTCCACGTACGGTCCGACTACTAAGACCGTGGAAGTTACCGTCAGCCCGCCCGTCTGGCCACTGGCCGACCCGGGAGAATACAAAATAGAGTTCAAGGCCAGCTCCGGCAACGTTACCGGGGAGATAGAATTCACGGCCAGGATAACGGCCAGGTACGCGCTGGACGCGGTACCCACCAACCAGCGCTATAATACCGAGGTCAAGGCCGGTAAGGACAATATCTTTTCCATAATAGTCGGGAACATGGGTACGGCACCCATTGACAACGTGGCTTTTTCTTCGAGCAAGCCCTCCGGGTGGGAAATTACCACGCAGCCGCAAAAGATAGATATCCTGGATGTCAATATGCCGCAGACCGTCGAGGTCAATATCAAGCCCCCCACGGATACGGTCGCCGGCGACTATGTAATTACGCTGAATATATCAGGAACGCAGGCTACCACCAAGCTCATGGACATCCGCGTGACGGTGGTAACCCCGAGCGTCTGGGGATGGGTGGGAGTGGGGATAATCGTGGTGGTGGTTGCCGGGCTGGTTGTTATCTTTTGGCGGTTTGGTCGGCGATAAAACTATGACGGACAAACTGGCGATAGAGACCAGGGATCTCACCAAGAGGTACGGTAAATCGACAGTGGTCGATAGCCTCAATTTCCACGTCGGGGAGAACGAGGTATTCGGGCTGCTGGGACCGAACGGCGCTGGAAAGACCACGACGATACTGATGCTGCTGGGACTGACCGAGCCGTCCGGCGGCGCGGCCCGCGTGTTCGATTTCAATCCCGTCAGGGAGCCCCTCAAGGTCAAACGCATCGTGGGGTACCTGCCGGAAGAGGTCGGGTTTTACGATGACCTAACCGCCAGGGAAAACCTGAGATTTATCGCCGAGCTGAATAACGTCAGCCCTTCGGACGAGGGGCGGCGGATAGATGAAGTCCTGGAGATAGTGGGCCTGACGCAGGAAAGGGACACGACCACCGGCAAGTTTTCCAGGGGCATGCGCCAGCGGCTCGGCATCGCCGACGTGCTGATAAAGCAGCCGAGGCTGGTCATCCTTGACGAGCCGACCTCCGGGCTGGACCCCAAGGGCATCAACCAGCTGCTCGACCTCATTGCCGGGCTCCCGGAGCAGGGCACGAGCGTGCTGCTTTCGTCCCACCAGCTGCACCAGGTACAGCGGGTGTGCCACCGCGTGGGCATTCTGTCCAAAGGGAAGATGGTCGTGGAGGGGGATATCGGGGAGCTGGGCAGGGAGGCCATGGCGGGAGGGCGCTATATCATTGAGGTAGAGACCGCCGAGCCGAAAGTGGAGCTGCCGGACATCATTAAAAATATACCCGGCGTGGAAAGAGTCGAGGCAGA
>CAYTZI010000079.1:0-10234 GCA_964442335.1 uncultured Dehalococcoidaceae bacterium
GTGCAGGAGAGGGGGAATTTATTTTGAGAGGGGGCTGCGCCCCCTCTCGCTGGCGCACTCTCCCGGGTGGGGAAGGGTGAACCTCTGGGCTAAGCAGCAAATGGCACGAGGGCGGGCTAGGGTGGGAAAAATAATAACCGAGGGGAGGGGAAATAAAGGAGAAAGTCTTCCCTACCCCCTCTGTATCTCCTCCAGTATCCACTTAGCCGCGAGCTTGTCCAGCGGCTTGTTGTTGTTGCCGCACTTGGGACTCTGAACGCAGCTCGGGCAGCCGTCCTCGCAGGGGCACTCGGCTATCACCCGCAGCGTGGCCTGCCAAAGCTCTTCTATCATGTCGTAGCCCTTCTCCGCTATCCCGATGCCCCCCGGATAGGCGTCGTAGATAAAGACCCCCGCCCTGCCCGTGTCCGGGTGCATCGGCGTGGAGACCCCGCCGATATCGTTCCGGTCGCACAGCGCGAACAGCGGCAGTATCCCTATGGCCGCGTGCTCGGTGGCGTGCAGTCCCCCCGCCAGGTCTCTCCCCTTCTCCGCTATCCGCGCGAACGCCTGCGGCGGTATGTCGAACCAGAGTGCCACGGTATTGAAACGTATCGTGGGCAGGTCCAGCGGCTCCTCCCCTATCACTTCCTCGGAGAACTGCCGGTACTTTTTGAACCCCACCACGTCTATCGTTACCTCGACATCGCCCAGGCTGACGTTCACCAGGCCACATTGCCTGGTCGCTCTCACGTTGAGCACGTGGAGGTCATGGATTTCCTTGGTCTCCGTGTAATAATTGGCGCGGGTGGGGTCGGCGTAGGCTACCCTGTTTGTCAGGTCGAGCTTGGTTATCAGGAAGGAGTCGCCCTGGTGCAGATAGATGGCGCCGGGGTGCACCTGGAAAAAGGCCACCGAGCTTTCGACCGTCTCCATTAACGACCCCGTTGAGACGTCCACTACCGCGTAGTCCTGGCCGGAGGACGACCTTATGTTGATTTGCTGGGCGGGGTATGATACGGACGGCGCCAGGTACCATTTCTGCCGCCGCTCGCGTAGCTGCCCCTCCTCCGCCAGTTCGTCCCGCCGCTTTTCGTATTCCTCCCCGAAAAGCCCCCCGTCGCCGGTCTCCAGCGGCCTTTCCCACGCCGCGCACAGCAGGTGGGCTTTAAGGATATACGGGTTCCCCGGATTGACCAGCACGTGCTCGAAGCCCCTCCGGAAAAAGTCGGCGGGGTGCCTCATGAAATACTGGTCGAGCGGGTTGTCCCATCCCACCAGGAAGCTCAGCGATTCCCCCTGTCCCCGCCCGCTCCTTCCCGCCTGCTGCCAGGTCGACGATATGCTGCCGGGGTACCCGTCGAGTATCGTGGCTTCAAGTCCGCCGGAGTCGATGCCCAGCTCCAGGGCGTTGGTGGCCACCACCCCCAGCAGCTTCCCCCCGAAGAGCTCTTTCTCAATCTTCCGGCGGTCCTCCGGCATGTAGCCGCCGCGGTAAGGCATCACCAGCCGGGACAGCTCGTAGCTTTCTTCCTTTAGCCGATCCCTGGCATAGATATAGATGAGCTCGGTGAGGCGGCGCGTGCGCGTGAAAGTCAGCGTGCGGGTGCCCTGCAAAACGAGCTCGGTGAAGAGGTTCGTCGATTCCCAGTGGGCGCTGCGCCGGGCGGTCTTCTTTTCGTCGATGAGGGGCGGGTTCCAGAAAACGAAGTCCTTCCAGCCCCGCGGCGAGCCGTCTTTATCGACCACCTCGCAGGGCAGTCCGGTCAGGGCCAGGGCGTGCTCGCCGGGATTGGCGACCGTCGCCGTGCACAGGATGAACTGCGGGTCCGACCCGTAGAGCTGGCAGAGCCGGCGCAGCCGCCGCAGGACGCACGCCACGTGCGACCCGAATACTCCCCGGTATATGTGCGCTTCGTCCACGACCACGTATTTCAGGTGGCGGAACAGGCTTGCCCACGACTGGTGCTGCGGCATGATGCCCACGTGCAGCATGTCCGGGTTGGTGAGTATTATCCGCCCGTACCTGCGGACGTCCGCCCTCTCGGAGCGCGGCGTGTCCCCGTCGAATGTCGAGATTGACTCCGGCGGCAAAAGGGCGGGGGTGAAAAGCTCGTGGAGCTTGTGCAGCTGGTCCTGCGCGAGGGCTTTGGTCGGAAAAAGGAATACGGCGCGGGTGGCGGGGTCGGCAAGCATCGATTGCATCACCGCTATCTGGTAGACGAGCGTCTTGCCGCTGGCGCTGGAGGTGGAGACAATGACGTTCTTCCCGGCGCGGACGTGGTTGACCGCCTCCGCCTGGTGGCTGTATAGCCGCGAAAGACCGGCGTCATCAAGCGCGTTCTGTAACGCTGGCGCCAGGGGCTCGTCGAGGCTGCCGTACGATGGCCGCCGCGGGGCTATGTGCTCGATGTGCGCAATCTGGTCGTTGTACTCGGAAAGCGACCTTACATGGTTGAGGAAAGCCTGGATTTCCATAGAGACTTACCTAGACATCGATAATTTCGATGGAATAGTCGAGTATCTCGGCGTCAAAGTTGCCCTTAACAATAAAGTCGATGACCTTCGACAGCACCTCGTTGCTGTGGCGTTTATTGTTGCTAACCGTGGCTATGCCGATAGTTGCCTCCTGCCAGACGTCGTTATCGTCCACCTCCGCCACAGCCACGTCGAACCTGCCTTTCACTCTCCCGATTATCGACTTCACCACCTGCCTTTTGCCCTTTAACGACATGTTCTCCGGGATTCTCAGGCTTACACTTGCCACGCCGACATTCATCGTTTTTAATCTACCATTAGAACATTTGTGTGTCAAACGAAGACGGGCAGCCGGCAATTGTTTATTAGCTGCCTGGGGACGGGGAAACGTCCGGTCTGTTTTCTTTGAGTAAAAAGAGCAGTCCCAGCATTGCCAGGAAGGCCAGGCCCGCGCCAAGCCAGAAGGGCGTCGCCGGGTTGATATTATCCCAGAGCCAGCCGGCCAGCACGCTCGCGGGCAGCAGCATTAACCCCACCACCCCCTGATAATAGCCGTAAGCCGTGCCTCTTCTCGCCGCGGGGACGAGGTCGGCGATGAAGGCTTTAGAGACCCCTTCGACTATCCCGTAGTAGATACCGTAAGCGGCGAAAAGCACCCACATGTGCCAGATGTTTCCGAAAAAGGAGAGCCCGAGATATACCAGCGCGTAAACCGTCCACCCGATGACAATAACCTTCCGCCTGCCCAGCTTGTCCGAAAGGATGCCCATGGGCGTGGCAATCACCGCGTAGGTGAGATTGAAAAGGACGAGCATCAGCGTAATATCGAGGACATTGACCCCCAGGTTCTGGGCGCGTAAGACGATAAAAAAGTCGGACGAGTTCCCCAGGGTAAAAACGCCCGTGATAAGCAGAAAAAGTTTAAAGCTGCCGCTGAACCCCTGCTTGGCCGCCGCGGGCTGCGCTCCGGCGGTACCGGGGGCGGCGCCGGAAGGAAGCCTTCTTTCACGAACGAACGCAATCAGAATCATCACCGCCAGGAAAGCCGGAATAATGCCGACGATGACCATCCAGCGGTATGTATTATCGGCAAGGTCGAGAGCTCCGCCCTGTATGGCATAGATAATGACGGCGGCTATAACCAGGCCCAGCAGGGCGCCGGAGGTATCCATGGCGCGCTGGATACCAAAGCCTTTACCGCGTTTGTCCGCCTCGAGGGAATCGGCGAGGAGCGCGTCGCGCGGGGAGCTCCTGATACCCTTCCCGACGCGGTCGCCGAAACGTACCGCCAGCACCCCTCCCCACGCCGAAGCCAGCAGCATGAAGGGCTTTACCAGCGTCGAAAAACCGTAGCCGAGCACGGCCAGCAGTTTTCGCCGGCGAAAACGGTCGCTGATGCGACCGGAAAATATGCGGAAAATTGCATCAAAGCTCTCCGAGATGCCTCCAACGAGGCCGACTACCAGCGCGCTGGCCCCCAGGACGTTGGTGATAAACAGGGGAACAAGCGTGAAAATCATCTCCGAGGATACGTCCGTGAAAAGGCTTACCAGCCCCAAGAAGAAAACATTAGGGTGAAGGCCCCAGATATTACGGTGAGTCGTCTCTATAGCGCCCGGCACGACAGGTTGAGGCAAATAACACTCCTTCAGTAAGTGAACGTTATATCTTTGCATAGAGAGAAAAGGACTGTCAATAATAACAAAAACAATTCCCGCCGCCAAGCGCTGGCAGGGGACACCGGCCCGGGGAGCCCCCGGGTTATAATTGCCCGCAGTCATCCCATATGCTAATATGAAAGTATAGCGGGAGGCGTGGGGAATGCCTAAAATATATCTTGTTGACGTTACCAACCGGGACGGCGTCCAGACGGCCAAGCTCGGGCTTTCCAAGCTGGAAAAGACCATGATAAACATCTACCTCAACGAGATGGGGGTCTTCCAGTCCGAGTTCGGCTTTCCAACCACCCGGCATGAGAGGAACTACCTGCTGGCCAACCTGGAGCTGGCCGAATTGGGCGTCCTCAAGCCTATCCGCCTCGGGGGCTGGATTAGGGCTATCGCCGAGGACGTGGAGACCACTTTCGAGCGCCTGCCCAAAATCAAGCACCTTAATCTGTCGATATCCACGTCCGACCAGATGATAGCCGGCAAGTTCCAGGGTAAAAAGACCAGGGAAAGCGTTATAAAGGAAATGACTGAAGCCGTCACTCTCGCCCGGAAACGCGGCGCGGAATCCGTCGGTGCCAACGCCGAGGACGCTTCGCGGACCGATATCAATTTCCTTGTCGAGTTCGGCCTGGCGGCGAAAGAGTGCGGCGCGAACCGCTTCCGCTACTGCGATACCCTCGGCTACGATAATCCTTTCACCATCTACGAGGCCGCCGTAACGCTCGCGGAAAAAATCAAGATGCCCATCGAAATCCACTGCCACGGCGACCTCGGCATGGCGGTGGCCAACTCCATCGCCGGCGCCAAGGGCGTAATCGACGGCGGCCAGGACGCGTATGTAAATACAACTATCAACGGCATCGGCGAGCGCGCCGGCAACGCCGACCTCATTGCCTTTATCCTCGCCGCGACCAAGTCCAAGAATTTCGCCGGCAAATACGAGTTCGGCGGGGAAATCGACCTTAAGTGCGCCTCGAAGATATCCATGTTCGCCAGCTATGCCTTCGACGTCCCCATACCCATCAACCAGCCGGGTGTCGGCGCCAATGCTTTCGCCCACGCTTCCGGCATACATGCCGACGGCGTCCTTAAAGACCCTGAGAACTACGAGCTTTACGGCTACGAAGAAATCGGGCGCGGCGAGCCGATATCCGTCGAGACCGGCCGCGAAATCATCACCGGGCAGTACAGCGGCATCTCCGGCTTCAGCCACGTCATGGGGAAAATCGACGTGTCCTTTAAGAACAAAAGCCGCGCCGAGGCCAATGAAATCCTCGAGCTGGTCAGGTACGCCAACGTGGAATCGCACAAGCCGCTGCTGGAAGACGAGCTGCTTTTCATCGCCAGGTACCCCCAGATAGCCAAGAAACTCCTGACGATGACGCCGCTGGACCACTAACGCCCCGGCCTGTTTTACCGTCTCTTTTGGTGTGGTTGAAATGACCGCAAAATCAGATGAGATAACGCTCAAACCCATCGGCGCCGTACGGAGCAGGATAAAAGAGCCCGTCCGCCGGAAACGCTCCGACCTCGTTTCGGAAATCGTTATCGATGAAGACCTTACCGAAGCCCTGGACGGCCTCGATGGGTTCTCTCACATCATCGTCCTCTGGTGGATACACAAGTCGCGCCGTCCCGCGCCGGTGAAGGTGCGTCCTAAAGGCAACCCCGATAATAAGCTCACCGGCGTTTTCGCCACGCGCTCCCCTGCCCGTCCCAATCCCATCGGCAAGAGCACGGTCCGGCTGGTAAGGCGGCGGGGCAATGTCCTGAGAGTGAAAGGGCTGGACGCCATCGACGGCACGCCCGTGCTGGACATCAAGCCTTATATACCCGGGTACGACTCCGTTGAAGGCGCGAAGGCGCCGGAATGGACCAGGAAATAAGCGGCGTTTTGCTGAAAATCTACGAAAGGCTTCTGGAGAAATATGGCCCGCAGCGCTGGTGGCCCGCCGAAGAACGTTTCGAAGTAATCGTCGGGGCAATTCTGACGCAGTCGGCCGCCTGGACCAACGTCGAAAAAGCCCTGAATAACCTCAAGGCCGCCGGAAAGCTCTCGCCCGGGGGACTGCGCAGCCTGTCAGAAGCTGAACTCGCCGCGCTTGTCCGCCCCAGCGGCTACTACAACGTCAAGGCGCGCAAGCTCAGGGCCTTTGCCAGATGGTTCGGCAGGGAATATGACGATAACCTGGACGGGCTTTTTGATAACGATGTACAGCCACTGCGCCGGCAGCTCCTGGCCGTCTATGGAATCGGCGAGGAGACCGCCGACTCCATTATTCTCTACGCGGGCAACAAGCCGGTGTTTGTCATCGACGCCTACACCCGCCGCATCGTCGACCGCCTGGGGCTGACACCGCCGGATCGCAGCTATGCAGGCTATCAAAGGCTTTTCACGTCGGACCTGCCTCCGGATGCAAAGCTGTTCAACGAGTACCATGCTTTGCTCGTCCGCCACGGCAAAGAGACCTGCCGCAAACGCCCCCGCTGCGAATCATGCTCCCTGGCTCCTTCTTGCCCCTGCGCGAACGCGTGATGTAAAATTAAAATAGTGTAACCGCGCGAGGTGATACTCCATGCCCATTTATGAATACGAGTGCACCAGCTGCCATCACCGCTTCGAGGTGAGGCAGGGCTTTAATGATAAACCGCAGGCAAAGTGCCCGGAATGTAAAGAAACGGCGCGCCGCGTCTTTCATCCCACGCCCATTATCTTCAAGGGCTCCGGATTTTACGTTACCGACCACCGCCCCCCGGAGAGTAGCGTTAAGCCGTCTGAGAGTAAAGGTGAAGCGGAGGCCAAGCCGGGTAAGAAGTGAAAGCTCTGCTGCAGAGGGTAATCCGGGCGTCCGTCGCCGTTGACGGGGAAGAGGTGGGGCGTATCGGGCAGGGGCTGGTTGTCCTCATCGGGGTGGCGCAGGGCGATACGGAAAAAGACGCCGAGTATATCATTTCAAAGACCGTCAACCTGCGCATCTTCGCCGACGCTCAAAGCAAGTTCAACCTTTCCGCCCTCGACACCGGGGGTGAGTTACTGCTGGTCAGCCAGTTCACGCTCCTCGGGGACACCCGTAAAGGCAGGCGTCCCAGCTTCGACCGGGCGGCGGGGCCTGCGGAGGCGGAAAGGCTCTTCAACTACTGCGTAAAGCTGGCCCGCGACAGCGGACTTAAGGTGGCTACCGGCCGGTTCCAGGAACACATGCTCGTGGAAATCCATAACGACGGCCCGGTAACCGTTATGGTGGACAGCCGGGAAAAGTTCGGTCAGTAACGGACTTCGCTAGCGCCTAAAGAAGCGGCAAAACCGGCGGTGCAAGCTCGAGGCTGATATCCAGGGCTTTATAAGAGTGCGTTAGAGCGCCGACGGATATCATGTCGACCCCTGTCATGGCCACCTGCCGGACGTTCTCCAGCGTAACCCCGCCGGAAGCCTCTATTTTCGCCCGGCCCGCCACCATGCCTATCACCCGGGTCATTTCATCGGCGTTCATGTTGTCCAGCATGATGATATCCGCGCCGGCTTTCAGGGCGTCGCCGGCTTCCGCGGCGCTCGTCACCTCCACCTCGATGGTCATGCCCGCCGGCGTTTTGTCCCGCGCTCTGTCGATTATCTCTTCCAGGCTCATATCTCTGGCGCGTAAGGCGTTGATATGGTTGTCTTTAATCAGGACGGCGTCCGCGAGGTCCAACCGGTGGTTCTGTCCCCCGCCCATCCGCACCGCATACTTCTCCAGCAGGCGCAGGCCCGGCGTTGTCTTACGGGTATCATAAATTTTAGCGCTGGTGCCGACAACCGCTTCTACGTACCGGGCTGTCAATGATGCGACTCCGCTGAGTCGCTGGAGAAAGTTGAGGGCGGTGCGTTCCGCCTTGAGAATGCCGCTGACGCTCCCGCTTATCCTGCCGGCGACATCGCCGGGTTTTACCTGTGTGCCGTCCTGAAGCAGGACTTCCACCCGCAGGGACGGCTCCACGCGCTGGAAAACTTCTGCGGCGATTTCCATGCCGGCGAGGACGCCGTTTTCTTTGACCAGCAGCGAGGCCTCTCCAGCAAGGTCGGGGGGGATTAAAGCGCTGGTTGTGACGTCGCCGCTGCCGAGGTCCTCGGCAAGGGCGTTGTCGATAACCCTGTCGAGTTGATTTTTCGGTAGCTGTAGCGCGCCCACTACTTCAAATCTTCGCGGCGGACGGCCACGCTGTTGCGGGCGACCCTCAAAGTGCCGCCGCCTTCAACCTTTATCACGACGCTGTCCTCGCTGACGTTGTCAATCGTGCCGTAGATGCCGCCGGCGGTGATGACTTTATCGCCCCTCTGGAGTTCCTTCATCATTTGCTCGTGCTCTTTCTGCCGTTTGCGCTGGGGACGAATCATCACGAAGTAGAACAGCGCGAAGATGACGACCAGGAAGCCGAGCATGTACCAGGTGCTGTTGGAGTCGGTCGTCCCGCCGCTGTCGGTCGGCGTCAGGCACCCGCCGGCGAACACCAGCACCGCGACGAGCAGTCCGGCGACCAGTCCCGTTTTTAAAGCTATTTTCATCTTTCCTCCCCTAGTTCCTGTGTAATCTTGCCCTGCAGCGACCACGCGGTTGTATTGTCTATTCTGATGTTTACCAGCTTTCCGTAGTGGTCGCGGTCGCTGCTGAAAAAGACCGGTTTATCGGTACGAGTGCGCCCGTACCACCTGCCCCTTTTCCTGCCCTCCACCAGTATTTCTACCGTTTCGCCCCGCAGGCCGGAGTTCATTTCTCCCTGGACTCCCTCCTGGAGTCGCTCTATTTCCGCCAGCCTTGCTTTCTTCACGTCGGGGGGGACATCGTCGGCCAGCTCGCGGGCGGCTGCCGTGCCCGGCCGGGGCGAATAGGCCGCTACATGAACTGTAGCAAACTTTATCTCCGAGAGCAAGTCCAACGTCTCCCGGAAGAGCGCATCGGTCTCGCCGGGGAACCCGACGATGATGTCGGTGCTGATGGCGATGCCGGGCACTCCTTCCCTTATTTGCCGGACAAGCCGGCGGTAATCGGCTACGGTATAGCCCCGCTTCATGGCTTTAAGAACAACATCGCTGCCGGCCTGCACCGGCAGGTTTATCTGCTCGCAGACCCTGTCCAGTCCGGCTATGGCCCCGATGAGCTTTCCGCTCATGTCCTTGGGGTGGTTGGTCAGAAAGCGGAGCCTCTCCAGTCCGCCGATGCCGTTTAAAATTTTTAGCAGGTCGGCCAGGCCGGGCTTTCCACTCAGGTCTCGACCGTAAGAGTCGACGTTCTGACCCAGCAGGACGACCTCTTTAGCCCCCCTCTTCACCAGCTCCCCGACCTCGCAGACGATTTCCTCTACGGGGCGGCTCCGCTCGCGGCCGCGCCGGAACGGGACGATGCAGTAGGAGCAGAAGTTATCGCACCCCTGGCTGATGTTTACGTAAACTGAGGGCGCGGGGCGGCGGGGCATAGCAAGTTCGCCGGTTTCTTCCAGCCATGGCGGGTTGCCCCCCGCTTTAAAAAAATGGTCGATAAACGGGTAGCTATGGAATAGCCCGTCAATGCGGGAATCGACGAAGCAGCCGGTCACCGCCATGACCGTGTCCGGCTTTTCCTTTTTAAGCCGGCGGAGGGCGTGGAGCTTATTGATAACGCGGTCCTCGGCGCTCTGCCGCACCACGCAGCTGTTCAGAACAACAAGGTCGGCCTCGCCGATGTTTTTTGTAGCCGAATATCCCAGTTCCTCGAAGCGGGCGGCGAGCCTCTCCGATTCCGCTTTGTTCATCTGGCAGCCGATAGTCCAGATATGATAGTGAGGCATAAAAATTTTCCATCCAGGGGGAATGACTTGCCAGCCGAAGCTTCAGCGCAGGCTGGCGGAGGGGGAGGGATTCGAACCCTCGTCCCCAGTTTCCCAGGGAAAGCGCTTAGCAGGCGCCCGCACTAGACCACTATGCGACCCCTCCGTGCGTGAAAAGCCCGGGTGATACTACAACAGTTTATTATATTATAACCGCGGGATATGCTCAATGATAAGAGGTAATAGTTCTGTTTGTTTTTAGGTGTCGGTGACAACCTCACCCCTTTATCCCCTCTCCAGCCAGAGGCATTGGTAATAATCCGCAGATA
>CAYTZI010000080.1:0-10227 GCA_964442335.1 uncultured Dehalococcoidaceae bacterium
GTATCAATATCGTCTACGGCGCCGATGTCTCCAAGCGGGGCAGCAACTTCACCATCAGAAAGTTCAGCGATACGCCTTTAAGCATTCTTGAGCTCATCCAGTTCGGCGCGCTCAACTACGATATGGCCGCCTACCTCTCCATTATTCTCCAGGAAGGCATGAACGTCTGGGTATCCGGCGAGACCGCTTCCGGTAAGACGACCCTGCTCAACGCCCTCACCACTTTTATCCCCCCGGAATCCAAGATTGTCAGCATCGAGGACACGCCGGAGGTGCAGGTACCCCACCATAACTGGATACGCGGCGTCACGCGCGGCTCCAGCAAGGGCGGCGACAGCTCGGAAGTGTCCATGTTCGACCTCCTCAAAGCCGCCCTGAGGCAGCGGCCCAACCTCATCATCGTGGGGGAAATCCGCGGCGTCGAGGGGGCAATCGCTTTCCAGGCCATGCAGACCGGCCACGCCTGCATGAGCACCTTCCACGCGGCATCTGTCTCCAAGCTCATCCAGCGCGTCACCGGCAACCCCATCAACGTGCCCAAGACCTACGTTGATAACCTTAACGTGGTGGTCATCTGCCAGCAGGTCCGCCTCGCTAAAGGCGGCCTCGGCCGGCGCCTTACCAGCATTAACGAGATAGTCAGCTACGACTCCGTGGGTGATTCTTTTTCCTTTATTGAGTCCTTCAGCTGGAACCCGCTCGATGATTCCTTCCTGTTCCGCGGCTACCAGAACTCCTATCTCCTCGAGAACAAGATAGCGCCCCGCCGCGGCCTGCCGGAGGACAAAAGAAGGCAGATATACAAGGTCCTGAAACAGCGCTCGGACGTGCTGAAACGCATCCACGAGCAGGGAAAAACGAATTTTTATGATATCTACGCCATACTGTCCAAAGCCTACCGCGAGGGGTATTTCCGCTAAGTAAGGGAGGGGCAATATGCACTTCAGATTTGGCAGATCAAAAGAAAAACCTGAAAAGGAAAAGGTCGATATCGGGCTGAAAGACGTCGCCGCCGACCACATTGAAAAAATGGAAAAGCGGATATACGGTAAGGCTAAAGACCTGGAGGAGAAAACCCAGCAGATTCAGGGTCTTACCGAAAGGAACGCCGACGTTCCGCCCGGTCCGCACGGGCCCATCGGGGAGCTTACGCTGGAAGCGGATGATGCCACCGACCTCGCCGCGTTGACGGAGACAGGTGAAAGCGACGACGAAGACGGCGTGAGGGTAAAATTGGTGGAGGTCAGCGCCGCCAGCGCTCCTCCTCCCGTAAAGACCTCCCGGGTTAATCTGGATGAAGCCAAGGCGCCGCCCGCCAAGTCTTCTGAGACGGCAAAGGGGACTGCCGCTGCGCCGGGACAGGAAGCCAAACCGGGGGTGAAACAGGAAATTAACCTGGATGTCCAAACGGATGTCGATGTCGATTCCCTGGGTAGCCTCTTCAATCAAAACGAGGAAGAGACCAACCCGCTCGCCAACCTCATCAACTCCCTGCCCGATGTCACCGTCGGTGAGCTCATCGACGATTTGAACGAGATTAAACGCATTATAAAGGAATGGCAGCCAAAATGAAATACGTTCACCAGATATGGCCGCGGGGAGTGGGGGACTGCACTAATAAAACAGAGGGTTATCTTGGTTGTCCGCCACTTAACGGCGGGAGTAATCTGAGACTGCGGGGCAATTGTGAAAAATCGCCTCTATTAGCTGTTGTCAGAAAATCGGCGGGACCTCCGGAAGCGCGGGGAGGCCTATGATGAATTTTAAGCAAAGTAAAAAGCGGCTCTGGTCCAGTAAACATCTGCGGTACATTATCGCCATTACGGCGCTGTGCTCTCTTATTTACTACCTGCCGACTATCGCCGGCGCGCTCGGCTGGACGCAGCTTAATAACACCTTCAACGGCCTTCATGATTTCTACGGCATCGACCTCCTCGGGCTGATATTCTTCGCCCCGGTGGTCTATACCGCCTACGTGCTGGGAGTTATACCTGCCATCTGGGCCGCGCTGGTCGCCATGTTCGTGCTGCTGCCGAACTCCATACTGTACGATTACTATCCCAGCGCTCTCTTTAAGCCTACCGCTTTCTTTATCATCCTGAGTGCCGTAGGCGCGGTGGTAGCCATGCTCCAGAAGAGCGAGCTGCGGCAGCGCCAGCGCATCAAGGAGATGAAGTGCCTCTACGATATCGGCAGCGCTACCGGTGAAAGCCAGTCCATCGACGAGTTCCTTGCCAAAGTGGTGGCCCTCATCCCCGGCGCGATGCAGTCGCCGGAAGAAACCACGGTGCGGATTACCCTGCACGACAAGGTCTTCAAGAGCCCGGACTTCCACAAGTCTTCCCGAAAAATAACGGAGAACCTGGTCGTGGGCGGGGAAACGATAGGTCTGCTGGAAATATATTCCACCCGCGATAATCCCTATCTTGAGAAGAAAGAGCACCTGGCCAGGACCCTCGCCGAGAGAATCGGGGGCGCGATACGGCAGATGGAGCTGGAGCAGTCCCTCCGGCGCTACTACGAGCAGCTCGAGGAGGAGGTCGAGAACCGCACCAGAGACCTGGAGAGGGTCCAGGAAAAGCTCATCCGCTCCGAGAGGCTGGCGGCCGTCGGCGAGCTGGCTTCGGGGGTGGGCCACGAGCTGCGCAACCCGCTTAACGTCATCAGGAACTGCGCCTACCTGCTGAAGATGCCCCTCATCGAGCAAGGGGATGAGGACTCCGTGAATACCCTGAACGTCCTCGACAAGCAGATCGATATCGCCAATAAAATCGTTACCGACCTCTTGGACTTTACCCGCATCACCCCGCCCTCGCCCATCAGGGTCGACCTCAAGAACATTGTTAAGGAGAGCATGTCCTGGATAAACCTGCCGCCCGATGTCGTCATCAAGTCAAACCTCAACGGCCACACGCGGTTCCTCAAGACCGACCCCGAGCAGATGAGCCGCGTCTTCGCCAATATCATCTCGAACGCCGTCCAGGCCATGAACGCTAAAAGCGGCGAACTGGTTATCGACACCGGCGACGAGGACGGCTTTACCTGGGTCAGGTTCCGCGACAACGGCTGCGGCATTCCCCCGGAGAACAGGGAAAAGATATTCGAGCCGCTCTTCACGACGAAGAACAAGGGCATCGGGCTGGGACTGGCCATATCCCGCCGCCTCGTCGAGCAGAACGGCGGCCAGATAGAGGTCGAGAGCGAGGTCGGCCAGGGGACCACCTTTACGGTCAAATTACCGCTGGAGAAAAGGAGTTAGACCTGAAATGAGCGATGAACTGACAATACTAGTCGTCGATGATAACGAAGACCTTCTTGAGACCTTCGCCATGATTCTCAAGCGGCGCGGCTTCTTCGTGGAGACCGCCGAAAACGGCGCTACCGCCGTGGAAAAATTTAAAAATCGCAACTACGATGTCGCCCTCATGGACATCGTTATGCCGGAGATGAACGGCGTCGAGGCGTTACGCAGGATAAAAGAGCTCGACCCGGATTCCTCCATTATACTCATGACCGCCTACTCCGACGATGCCCTGATACAGACGGCGCGGGACCAGGGCGCCCGCCACATCGTCCATAAGCCCATTAAAATAGAGCAGCTTATAAAGCTCATCACGGAAGTCGCCAGCGACCAGCCCATACTGGTAATCGATGACGACGCGGATATATGCGACTCGCTTACCAAGGTGCTCGAGCAGCAGGGTTACGAAGTGCTGACCGCCGGCAGCGGCGAGGAGGCTGTCGCTATCGCCCGGCAGCGGGCCTGCCAGATGGCTTTCATCGATGTCAGACTGCCCAATATCGACGGCCTGGAGACGCTGCTCAGATTAAAAGAGATGAACCCGGATATGCTACCCATCATGATGACCGGCTTCCGCAACGAGGTCAAAGAAGCCCTGGATAAAGCCCAGGCGGCCTCGGCCATAACCTGCCTCTATAAACCCTTCGACCCCGCCGAGGCGTCCAGCCTGGTACAAAAAATGGCGAGGAGGTCACGCCATCGGGGTTAGACTATGAAAAGCACGGAAAGCATACTGGTAATCGATGACGACCTGGATTTCCTGGAGATCATCAAGCGCATACTGGAGAAAAAGGGGTACGCCACCGGCACCGCGCCCTCGGCGAAAGCGGCGCTCGCCCTGCTGAAAGAACGCTTTTTTAACGTCACCATCCTCGACATCAGCCTGCCGGACGCCGACGGCACCGAGCTTCTTCCCACTATCCTTGATATCCAGCCGGACATCATCGCCATCATGCTGACAGGCCACTCCTCGATGCAGAACGCCATAAAATCGCTGAATCGCGGGGCCTTCGCCTATCTGGAAAAGCCGCTGGACACGTCCAACCTGCTGGCCGTCATCGACCGCGGGCTGGAAAAGCAGCGGCTGGTCATCGAAAACCGGCAGCTCATGGACGAGCTGGAAAGGCACAACCACGTCACCAATACCCTGCTCAGCGTGTCGCAGGCCGCGTCCCAGTCGCTTGACCTGCAAAAGATACTGGACTCCGCGCTGGAGCGCGTGGCGCAGTGCACCGGAATTGAAGCCAGCTTCGTCTATATCAGCCAGAACGAGCGGCTGGTGCTTAAAGCGCACCACGGGCTCTCGCGGCGCATGGTGGACGCCATGCTGAAAGAAATCGGCCCGGGCAGCGGCACCATCTTTGATATTTACCAGCAGGGCCAGGCGGAAATCATCGAGGACCTGGGGAAAACCGGCCAGTCGGACCTGGGCTTCCTCAGGGGCGGCGGCTACCTCTCTTTCGCAGGGGTGCCCCTGATGATTCTGGGCAAGGCCATCGGCGTGCTGGGCGTGACCACCAGCTTCGCCCACTATTTCAGCGCCAATAACGTCGAGCTTCTGACGGGCATCGCCCGCGAGATAGCCATCGCCGTGCGCAACGCCCAGCTTTACGAAGAGGCCTCCAGCGCCAATGCCCTCCGCGAGCTGGACGCCATGCGCACCGAGTTCCTGGCCAACGTTTCCCACGAGCTGCGCACGCCGCTGGCGGTAATCAAGGGCTCCGCCAACAGCCTGCTCCAGCCCGATGTTATTTTCGACGACCAGACCCGGCACGATTTCCTGACTTCCATCGACCGCGACGCCGACACGCTGACCCACCTCGTGGACGACCTCTTGATGATGTCACGGCTGGACGCTGATGCCATGGAGATAAAGAAGAAACCGTGCCTTCTTAATGAAGTAGTCGATTCTATAAAAGACCGGCTGGACAACCTGACGCTCAAGCACCACCTCGTGATACGCATTCCGGAAGGCCTTCCGCCGGTGGAAATCGATGAAGGGCGCATCGGCGAGGTGCTGACCAACCTGGTGGAAAATGCGGTAAAGTTTTCCGATGACAGCACCACTATCACTATCGAGGCGCGGCACAGGGGGAAAGAGATAGCTGTCAGCGTGGCGGATGAAGGTGTCGGCATTCCTGAAAACCTTCACGAAAAAATATTCGAGCGGTTCTTCCAGGGAGAAGGCCGCAAGGCCGGACGGAGAAAAGGCACCGGCCTGGGACTGGCCATCTGCAGGGGTATCGTTGAGGCGCACGGAGGCAAAATCCGGGTGGACAGCGGCCCTGAGAAGGGCGCCAATTTCAGCTTTACGCTGCCGGTGGACTAAAGGGGGAATCATATGGACAAGAAACGCATCTTAATTGTTGACGACGACCCTGCGATACTGAGATTGCTCGGTACCAATCTCAAGGCGCGGGGTTACGAGGTCGTTACCGCCACCAACGGGGAGGAATCCCTGGAGGCGGTGCAGAACGACTTTATCGACCTCATTATACTCGACCTCATGATGCCGAAGATAGACGGCGTGGAGGTCTGCCGTCGCATCAGGGAATGGTCAAACATACCCATTATCATCCTCAGCGCCCGCGGCGATGAAAAGGACAAGGTAAAGTGTCTTGAGCTTGGCGCGGACGACTACCTGACCAAGCCCTTCGGCATCGCCGAGCTCATGGCGAGGATAAAGACCGCCTTCCGCCACCGCGGGGACGCCGCCGCCGCCCCGGCCCAGTCAAGCTTTACCTGTGACGGACTCGAGATCAACTTCGCCAAGAGGCGCGTCACCGTGGACGGCAGGGAGGTAACGCTGACCCCCACCGAGTACGCCATGCTCCAGCACCTCGCCGTTAACTCGGACAAGGTCCTCACCCACAGCATGCTTTTACAGAGCATCTGGGGCAACGAATATTCTTCTGAAAAGGAATACCTGCGCGTGTTCGTCGGCCGGCTGCGGCGCAAGCTTGAGCCCGACCCCAAGAATCCCCGCTATATCCAGACCATCCCCGGCGTCGGCTACCACCTGGCCACCGTAAGGTAATCTACAGTTCCCGATGATAAAGGGGGGAGGCTTAACGCCTCCCCTTTTTTGTCCGCGGGGCGTAAAGAGGGGCGAAGCCCCTCTCCTCCCTTCACCCTCTCAAACAAATAAATTCCGGCATACGTATTAAAGCTGTTTGAGGGGGGGATTAAGGGGGTGAGTAAGCGGGTTCAAACACGGCAAATCCCCTTTTATTATTTGTCTCCCGCCCCCGTTAAGGAGTAAAATCAGTTAAAACATTTTTACATCTACGGGAGGAGCCCTTTATGCCGTCGAAAACTACGGAAGCCAGACTAAAAGCCCTGGAGAAAAAGGTCGGCCTGCTGGAAGACGTTAACGAGGTCAAGCGGCTCCAGCGCGTTTACAGCTATTACGTTATGCACATGATGCGCGATGAAATCTATGATTTGTTCGCCGACCACCCCGATGTAAAGCTGCACTGGCTGGAAGGCACCTGGCTGGGCAAGAAGGGCGTTAAAGAGTATTTCGGCGTGGGCAGCGACCGCCCCGAACCGCCTCCCGGATTCCTCCACCAGGTCATGCCCATCGCCGGCGTCGTTGACGTCGACCCGGATGGCAAACGCGCCAAAGGGCGCTGGTACTCTTTCGGCGGGGTCGCCGTTCCCAGGCCGGACAAGCCCGGAGAGTTTAACGGCTCTCTCGTCGGCGGCCTTTACGAGATTGAGTACATCAAGCAGAACGGCATCTGGAAAATGCTCGCTATCGACTGGATTATTCCCTTGAATATCAGGATACCCCCGGAAAACTGGGTAGCGGTGGAAAATTTCGCCAACGCTATCAGGAACTTTAAGGGCCCCACCCCCGATATCCCCCCGGAGGACTTCGACCCCCGCTTCGTCTCCGGCTATATCTTCCCCTTCCACTACAACCACCCCGTCACCGGTAAACCCGCCTCGGAGAAAGCCAAAAACGCCAGGCTGATTGCCGCGGCCAGAGCTAAAATGAAGACCGCGGCGAAATCTAAAGCCAGAACGAAGTCGAAAAAGAAATAAGGAGGACGGAATAACATGGCGGCACGTACCAAATACGGCAAATGTATCCATACTACTGACCTCATCCGGGAGATACCGCATTACGGCGGCAAGTCCATCCTGGCGCATGACGGTGAGCTCGATGCGGACTGTTCTATCGGGTATCACTGTATTTCCAGGCCCATGTCCTTCGACATCCCCCACGCCCACAAGTTCCCCGAGATGCTCTGTTTCATCGGCGGCAACCCTCTTGACGTTACCGACCTCGGGGCTGAGATTGAGTTCACGCTGGGCGGTGAAAAGTATACTATCACCGGACCGGCGGTGGTCTCGATTCCTCCCCGGGTGAAGCACTGCCCCATCGTTTTTACCAAAGTGACCAAGCCCCTCGTCTTCCTGGAAATATCGCTGACGCGCATCTGGAAGCCGGGCAGAAGGCCACCGCAGCAGAAACCGTCAGCCGCCGCTAAAAAAGCCGCTGCGAAAGCTGTTAAAAAGCCCGCCGCGTCAAAAAGGAGAAAATAAGTTGGCGGAATCGAAGTACGCGAAATACATTATCTATGAGCCTCCCCCTCCTCCCCCCGGTCAGAAACCGATGGGCACGCCCAAACGACTCGCCGAGGAGAGGGCCAGAGGCAACTACTTTGACGCCACATGGATGTTCGCCCTGGACGATACGGTCGCCAGAGGCGGCTTCTACACCAACTGCGTCTGGCTCTGGGAGAAACACGGCAAAGACCTTGAGATAGAGATTTCCCATACCCATGATTTCGATGAGACGCTGGGTTTCATCGGGACCGTCCGGGAGGACCCGCGGGAGCTCGGCGGCGAGCTGGACCTCTGGCTGGAGGACGAGAAGTTCACCATAACCAAGAGCTGCCTGATATTCGTCCCCAGGGGCATGAAACACCTGCCGCTGGTGCTCAAGAGAATCGATAGTCCCATCTTCTTCTGGACGGCCGGCAACGGCACCGCGTACACCCGCACCTCCGGCAACGAGGAGTTCGTTTAGCTCTTAAACGCGTGTCATTCCGGCGAAAGCTGGAATCCATACGGGGGCGGAGGTTATTAGTAACTAGTAACTAAAAACTGCAAAGGAGCGCTATGGCAAAAAAAACAAAATACGGTCATCTTATCATGAGGAACGCTTTCAAAAAACACCACCAGCTTGAGGGCCTTTCCGCCGGCGGCGACGAGATGGACGTGGACTGCATTCTGACGCACCACGTCTTTTACAAGCCGGAGTACGTTCTCAAACAGTCCCACTTTCACGACGATTTCGTGCAGATTCTTTGCTTCCTGGGGACCAACCCTATGGACGTCCGCGATTTCGGCGGGGCGGTCATCGAGCTCTGCCTGGGCAAGGAAGAGGAAAAGCATATCATCGATTCCCCCGTCATCGTCCCCCTCCCCAAGGGTATGCCTCACGGCCCGCTCTACTTTAAAAGCTCCCCAAGCCCATCATCTTCCTGGAGATAATGCTGTCGCGCCGTTACCACAGCAATCTCCCACCTCCCCCCGGAGTGGCGGCCCCCGCTGTAAAAGCCGCTGCGAAAAAGGCCACCACCAAAAAGGCTACCGCTAAAAAGGCCCCGGTGAAAAAGGCCACTCCCAAAAAAGCCGCCCCTAAAAAGGCTACCGCTAAAAAGGCTCCCGGAGCTAAAGCGAAAACGTCGCGGAAAACAAAAAAATAGTCGGCATCACCTAGCAAACGCCCTGATTGCTGCATCCCCATCACGGACGGTTATCCTGAGTTGTCAGGAACAGTGAAGGATACCGGCGCGTGTATTCGCCTTGTTTTATGTCAACTTCTCGTAGTTTACGTTCTTCCCCGTTGTCTCGTAAGTCCGCCCGCCATCATTAACAAGATATTTATCTTATCTTGTCCCCCGTTTATGCCCCGTTTATCGCCCGGATGTTAGTCTATACCGGTACAGTAAACACCGGAGGAGACTAATATGCTAGCGAAGACGAAGGTACTCGCCATCAGCCGTGATAACGCGCTTCTGAATTTCCTGCGGCGCGAGCTCGGCGGTGAGGAATTCGAGGTGGTCACGACCCAGCATACCGGAGTTCAGCTAAAAGGCGTTATCGATAACGAGCGCCCCGGCTTCATCATCCTTGATATCTGCATGCCCACCCTCGACGGCATCGGCGTGTGTCTCCAGCTGCGGCAGTGGACCCAGACCCCCGTCCTGATGCTCAGCACCTGGAACACCGGCAACGGCATGGTCCGGGGACTTAACCTCAGTAACGATAGCTATCTGACCGAGCCGTTCAGCGCCAGCATCCTGAAAAAGCGCATCAGGGAAACCCTCAAGCGCAACGAGCTGACCGACCTCATGCCTGATATCCAGACCCGTAAAAACTGAAAATTTAAATCAGGACCGGGAGGTGACTTATTATGATAATACTCTGGGTGAAAAAGAGAAAAGAGGGAGAAAAAGACAACCCCGATGACAAGGAGTCGTTCCGGAAACACGACGAGATAATGAAAAAGTTCCGCGTCGGCCATCCCGGTCGCGACGTGAAAATTGTCCCCGCTAAAGACATCCTGTCCGCCGACGGCAACCTGCTCGCCCCTGTCGACTCCATTAAGCTGGGTAAAAACAAGCAGAATTAAGAAGTCTTTTCTGGCTTTTCCTCCTCCGAAAGAAGCGCTTCCTCCCACTGGGGGGTGGCGCTTCTTTTTGTCCTCTCCACCGTTATTCCGAGCGCGGCCGGGAACCCCGGAAGGCGCTCGCCTTCCCGCCGCAGCTTTATCCCCCTTGCCACGATATCTGACGTAATGTTAAAATGATGAACGGTACCCATGAACGGGCCGTTAGCTCAACTGGTAGAGCAGATGACTCTTAATCATCAGGTTGGAGGTTCGAGTCCTCCACGGCTCACCAAAC
>CAYTZI010000081.1:0-10123 GCA_964442335.1 uncultured Dehalococcoidaceae bacterium
CTTATAAATATAGATATCCACAGTGATAAATCACAGGGGTACGCATGAAATTCACCATTGATATAGATAACGGCGGTACTTTCACCGACGGCTTCTTCACCGGTAACGGACGCATCGAATGGATCAAGGTGGACACGACCCCCCATGATTTGACGGTGTGTTTCCTAAAGTGCATCGAAGAAGGTTCTGCCAGGTTCGGAATCACTGTCCCGGAAATGCTCCATGATACGGAGGTCATAAGGTTTTCCACCACTCACGCCACAAACACCTTGCTCCAGAGGTCAGGACCCCGGCTGGGATTGATTGTCACCAAGGGATTTGAGGAAAGCCTTTACTCGTCAGCCGCCAGAAGCCCGGCGCTTGATTTCATCGTTCCCGCCGGGATGGTCGTCGGTATCGACGCGCCGGCGGGCGAAGGTTCCGTGGCTGGCGAGCAGGTCAGGCTAGCTATACGCAACCTGTTGGGGCGCGGGGCAAGGATTATCGTGGTCAGCCTTCATCGCGCCCATCTTGACCCGGCCGGCGAGCTGAAGGTCAGAGAGATAGCTGATGACGATTATCCGAAACACTACCTGGGCGCCGTACCGCTGCTTCTCTCAAGTGAGGTCAGCACCACCACCGATGAGGCTTCGCGAACCAACGTGGCCCTGCTTAACGCCTATTTCCATCCAGATATGGTCAATTTTCTTTACAAGGCCGAAGACGATGTTAGAAAGCTGGGCTACCGCAAGCCGCTCCTGGTGGTACACGCCGATGGCGGCGTGGCCCGCGTGGCCAAGACAACGGCCATTATGACCTATAATTCCGGTCCCTCGGCGGGTGTGCTCGGCACCACTCATATGAGCCGACTGTACCGGCTGCCATACGTGACCAGCCTGGATATCGGCGGCACCAGCGCTGATATCGGTCTGGTAATTAACGGCCAGCATGGCTACAAGCGCGAGGCCCTGCTGGAGGGAATACCGGTAAAAGTGCCGGTCATCGAAGTTTACCCGACGGCGGCGGGCGGCGGCTCGATAGCCAGGCCTGAAGGAAGGCAAAAGATAAAGGTGGGCCCGGATAGCGCCGGGGCCATGCCCGGCCCGGCCTGCTACGGACTGGGGGGCAGGGAGGCGACTTCCACCGATGCCTGTGTGGTCCTCGGCTATATCGACCCGGACTACTTTCTGGGTGGCAAGCGAAAGCTGGACGCGGGCCTAGCCAGGGAGGTTATCGGGGAAAATCTATCCAGACCGCTTGGCATCTCCGAGGAGGCGTGCGGCCGGCTTATCACGGAGGCCATGGAGGATATTTGCGCCGAGGACATCGCTAATCTGTTAAAGGCCGGAGACTATAATGCGTCCGACTTCGTCCTCTTTTCTTTCGGGGGTGCGGGCGGCCTCTACTGCTGTGGCATTGCCGATAAGGTAGGCATACCCAGGATATACTGCTTCCGCTTCAGTTCCGTGTTCAGTGCCTTTGGTTCTTCCTGCGCCGATGTCCTCCATACTTACGAATCTCTGGCGGAACTGTCACTCAAGCGTAAAAACGGCCGCTCGCAAATACAGGAATTCAATAATGTGGTGAAAGGGCTGAAGGACTCGGTATTGAGGGACATGAGAGGGGAGGGGTTCCTGCCGGAAAAGGTGTCCTTCTCCCTTGAGCTGGAATTAGCCTCCGGAAGTATCACCTCGGTGACGGAATCCCCCGTAATTCAGCTGGAGGAGCCATCGGACATCGGCAGGATTTTCGATGCTTTTGCAGAGCAGAATAGTATTGCAGGCGTGGAAGAACTGACAATACATCTTTTCCGCTTACGTGCCGCCAGCCCGGCCGCCCACCCGGAACTGACCATCCATGACTTCGTCGGGGAGAGTCCGGAAAAAGCCTTGAAAGGATACCGGGACGTCTACTGGAAGGACAGCTTCACCCGGACGGCTATCTACGGGCAGCTTGCACTCGAATACGGAAATGTTGTTACCGGGCCGACTATCATTGAGAGCGATGACACCACAATCCTGATTCCCGTCGGTAAAAAGTACACCGTCGATAGTCTACTGAACGGCGTCATCGAGTCGGCTTGAGAAGGAGGGACGATGGGTACCAAGAGGCAGATAACGGAATACCTGGATATCGACCTGGAAAAGGAGCTCTGGTGCTGTAACCACTGCGGACGTGAGCTTATTTCTGCCAGAGAAAATTACAAAAAAGGATGCCGGGTTTATATCAGGAAAGACCCGAATACGATTTATAATTCACCGATATCCGGCCCCTTTAGCTTTGCGCCGGACCCCGAATGGGGGATGCTGGTCGAGTTTTATTGCCCTGGTTGCGGCGTCATGGTGGAAAACGAAATGCTGCCGCCGGGCCATCCGGTGACTCACGATATCGAGCTGGATATTGACGCCCTGAAAGCGAAGTACCTTGAGGCAGGTAAGAAATAGCCCGCTCACCCTGAGCTTGTCGAAGGGTGAGTAAAATCTGCCGCTATGGTTCGACAGACTCACCATGAGCGGCCTAAGGCAGGTGAATGAATGAAAGTCTCCCTTGATGTCGATATCGGCGGGACTTTTACCGACCTTTTCCTGAGTTATGACGGCAAGACTGTCTTTGCCAAAACGCCAACAACCGCCTATAACCTTTCGGTCGGCTTCATGCGGGCGGTAAAAGATGCCGCGGCCCTGCTTGACATTCCCGTCAATGAGCTGCTGGGCAACACCGAGGTCGTCCGCTATTCCACGACCATCGCCATGAATACGCTATTGCAAAGGACCGGCCCCAGACTGGCGCTGATCACCACGGAGGGCTTTGAAGACATCGTGCCCATCGGTAAGGGCGCCTCGTGGTCCGACCAGCTGACTTTTAGAGAAATCAGGAATCTGGCCCGCATTACCAAACCCGAGCCCATCATTTCCCGCGAAATGACGGTGGGCGTTAAGGAAAGGGTCAATTCCCGGGGAGAAATAATCAGGCCCCTGGATGAGGCGGATTTTCTGGAAAAACTGCAATATATGGTGGACCGGGGTGCCAGGGGATTTGTTGTCAGCCTGCTCTTCTCATATATCAACCCCACCCACGAAAGACGCATCGCCGAGATTATCCGCCGGGAATATCCGGACTATTATCTCGGAGCTATGCCGGTGGTCCTTTCTTCGGAGGTAACTCCGAAACAGAACGAATATACGCGTACCGTGACCACGATATTGAATGCCTACCTGCATTACTCCATGTGGGAGCAGATTTCCGGCACCGGCGATGAACTCCGTAACTCCGGCTACGATAAGACTTTCATGATGGTGCATAACAGCGGCGGCATGGCCGAGGTCTTTCGCACGGCGGCTATCCAGACCTTTAACGGCGGTCCGGTGGCCGGGCTCATCGGCGGGGCTAACGTTGGCAAGATAATGGGATATGACAATATCGTTGTCAGCGATATGGGCGGCACCAGCTTCGACCTGGGACTTGTCGTAGCCGGTAGCAGCCGTTTTTACCAGTATCGTCCGCTCATCGACCGCTGGTGGGTGGACATGACCGTCCTGGAAACCAGGTCCATCGGGGCCGGCGGGGGCTCTGTTGCCTGGTTGAACCCCGTCATGGGAAATCGATTGGAAGTCGGGCCTCAGGGCGCCGGTTCCATGCCGGGGCCGGCCTCTTATAACCTGGGTGGCACTGACCCCACCGTCACCGATGCCGACATCGTGCTGGGCTATATCAACCCTGACTACTATCACGGCGGACGTATGAAGCTGGATAAAGACAGGGCGGTATCAGCCATAAGGGAAAAGATTGCCCGGCCATTGGGCATCGAGGTTGAAGAAGCAGCGTTATTGATTAAAAAAATCGTCGATGCCAATATGGGCGATACCATCGCCAAGGAGACCTTCCTCAGGGGGTTCAAGCCCGGTGATTTCATACTCTTTGCCTTCGGCGGCGCCGGGCCGACCCATTGCTGTTCCTACGGGCCTTATGCCGGTATTAACAATATCGTTGTCTTCCCGTTCTCGCCGGTATTTTGTGCCTTTGGTTCCAGCACGATGGATATCCTGCACCTCTATGAGCAATCGCTCCGCCTGCCCCTGCTGGCTCCGGTGACGATGAAACCCTTCGAGGATTACGATGTTTTCAACAGTACTGTAAAAAGCCTGCAGGAGAAGGCCGTTAAGGACATCACCAATGAAGGCTTTCCCCTCGAGTCCATCAAGCTTGGCCTGGAAATAGAAGCCAAATACGGGGGTCAACTCAACATACTCCGTTTCATGTCGCCGCTGCTGTTTATTAATAGTGAAGCCGATGTCAGGGCGGTATATCAAGCTTTCGAAGATGAATACTGTCGTGTCTACAATCGCATCTCGGCTTATCCCCAGGGGGGCATGGATGTGCTTAACCTGATACTGCGGTCAACGGTTGATTATCCCAAGCCCAAGCTCCCCACCTACCCCCTGGCCAGGGCGACACCGGACAAGGAAGCGTTGAAAGGCCGGCGAGATGCCTACTGGGTTGAGTACGGGGCCTTCCGTTCCACGCCCATCTACGAGGCCAAGCTGTTAAAACACGGCAATATCATCGAAGGAGAGGCCGTGATAGAAGCCGAGGATACCACCATCGTACTGCCTCCGGTGATGAAGCTTTCCGTTGACAAATATCACAATTTTATACTTCAGATGAAATAGAGAAGGGAGAGGATGCCATGAGGCCGGATCCCAAAAAACTGCTGGAATGGATCAAGCCGAGTCCGCCCACGGATGAAGAACGGGAATGTATGAATTTGCTTCAGCCGGGCGATTACGAAATTTATACCGAGAAACTTAATAACTTCCTGCTCGAATCCAAGGAGGTCTTTATCAAGCTGGGCGTGAGCAGCATGCTCCGTTCCGGGGACGTCGTTACCGGCATCTATACGCCGACCGGCAATATGGTGGCTGCCTGGTGTGGTACCTATCTCCACGCCGTGGTCGGTCAGCTGCCGATTAAGTACGTTGCGGAAACATGGCTGAATGAACCCACCGTAGGCTGTAAAGACGGCGATATCTTCTACTGTTCGGACCCCCTCTACGGGGGCATACATAACTGCGACCAGATTATTGTCATGCCCGTTTTTAATGACGGCGAACTTATTGCCTGGACAAACGCCGCGGTGCATCAGCCGGAGACCGGCGCCTGTGAACCGGGCGGAATGCCGCTCAGTGCCAAGACGCGTCACGACGAGGGCATGCTGTTATCACCCATCAAGATAGGCGAGAACTTCCGCCTCAGAGAAGACCTGGTGGAGATGTGCGTTAACCTGATGTCACGGGCACCTCGCATGCAGGCCATAGACATGCGGGCACGTTTGAGCGCCGCCGACCGCCTGCGGCAAAGGATTGTATCGCTGGCCCGGGAGAAGGGGAACGATTTTATCAGGGGTCTTTTCCGCCGCATCATAATTGAGGCGGAAGAAGGCGCCCGTCGGCGCATCAGAGAATGGAATGACGGTTATTACCGTGGCGTCACCTTTGTTGATATCGTCGGAGAAAAACACCGGCTGGTGCGCAACTATCTCACCCTCCACAAGAAGGGAGACCAGCTCACATGGGATTTTACCGGCACCTCTCCGGAAACCGATAGCCCCCAGCACTGTATGCCTCATACACTGGCGGCCAATGTAGCCATACATTTGATGTCCTACTCTTTCCACGACCTGCCCGTATCGGCGGGCATCTTCGCACCCATGGAATGGATTGTGCCCGAGGGGTGCATGTTCAATCCGCACTTCGAGGCTGCCCAGAGTAACGCCGCTCCTTCAAGCCACGGCGCCATGACCCTGGGCAACATCTGTATGAGCAAATTGATGTTCGACAGCCCCCAGCGGGACCTGGTGGCGGCCGCCATCGGTAATACCGGCGTCGGTATCCTTGTCTCCGGTATCAATCAGTGGGGCGTACCCATCTCCGATTACCTCGCCTTTGGTCTCAATACCGAGGGGCACGGCGCCAGGACGGACATGGACGGCGTCGACGCCTATGGTTTCTCCCACTGTCCCACCGGCCGGGCGCCGGACGTTGAAGATATTGAGAGCGAGTTCCAGTTCTTCGACCTGGCAGCCAAGCTCAGCCGGAATAGCGGCGGTTTCGGTAAGTACCGCGGCGGCTCGGGCACCGAGGTAATCTATGCCGTGAATTATGTGGACTACGCCCTTTATAACAGCCACGTCAAAGGTAGTAAAGTACGTAACTGCATGGGTCTGTTCGGCGGTTATCCCCCGCCGACTTTGCCGGGTATCGAGGTCAAGCACACCGATATCTGGGAAAAGTTGAAAAGGGGCGATAAAGACATCCCCACGGGCGCCACGCAGTTAATTGCGGAAAGGACCATCCGGGGCGATTACGAAATTAGCAGCATCTTTAAAAAGACCCACGTCCTGGAAAACGGCGACCTCTTTGTTGTCTTCAGCGGCGGCGGCGGCGGTTATGGTGATGTGCTGGAAAGAGACCCCGGTATGGTCATGGATGATTTGAGGAAGGAAATCATTTCTCACTGGACGGCGGAAAACGTCTATCACGTGGCTTATGACCACGATACTCTTGAAGTGGATGAGGAGAAAACAAAACAGCTCCGTCAAAAAGAGCGGGAAGATAGAATATCCCGTAGTATGACCTGGGATGAGTTCGACAAAGAATGGTCAAAGCTGCGTCCTCATGAAGAGATACTGGAATATTACGGCTCGTGGCCGGACGGACGGAAAACGAGAGACATTATCAGGATGTAACCGCTTCCGGACTTAGCATATGGACAAAATAATTACGTCCAAGAGACTGGTAAGGGGGGTATTCGCATCGGCTGCTTTGCCCCGGCTGCCGTTTATCCCCTGGTTATTCACCCATGCTGCCAAGCTGGAACAAATACCGCTGCGCAGGATGTTCGCTGACCCGACCCAGTACACAAAATGTATACAGAACGCCCAGAGACTATATGGCTATGATGCCGTCATCAGCAGCTTCGATTCTTCTCTGGAAACGGAGCTGTGCGGCTGCCCCGTAACCTGGAGGGACGATTACGAAACGCCGGTCGTCAGCCCGGACCCCGGTTTTGACTTTGGCCGGTTGAAGGATATCAACGTAGCCAGTGCCGCCAAGACGGGAAGGTTTGGTACCGTTATCGAGTCCTTGCGGCGCATAAATAGCGTCGCCGGGTCAAACCTGGCCCTGGTTGCCGTCATCAGCGGTCCGTTGACCCTGGCGGCCGGCCTGGCAGGTAGAGATACGCTTAAAGACTTTACTGAAAGGCCCGAGGAAACTGCCGGGACTATCGAAGCTGCCGCCGGGGTCCTCCTTAATGTAATTAAGGTTTATTGCCAGATGGAGCTCGATATTATCGCTATCGCTGACAGACTGACGACCGCTTTTCCGGTGACATATCTGCCCCGGCTGAAATCGATTTTCTCGCCTGTTTTAAACGTTATCCGTTTTTACAACGCCTTCTCCGTCCTGCTGCCAGGTGAAGCTTCACCGGATAATGTCGCCAATCTGCTGGACCTCGGTTTTGATGGGATAGTTGCCGCGGAAATTGATACAGATACATGGAACGAATTGAAGCGTGGGCGTTCCTGTGTTCTGGGGAAAGCCATTCCTGCCCGTCTCCTCAACTCGGAGCCGGGAGAGCTGCAAGCATATCTGGAGAAATATATATCTGTGAAAAACAAACCGGGCGTGTTCTTGACAACGGACTGGGAGGTGCCACCGGATACGCCGCCCGACAATATGCATCTGGTGATGAATATGGTGAGGTCATAAATATGGAAGTAGTCGTGCCGGCCAAACCAGAGCCAGTTAAGCTGGACCTAAACAGGGCCGCCTTGATTGTGGTCGATATGCAAAATATCTTCTGTAAAAAGGGCGGGATTTTCGACTTTCTCGGAGTGCTTGATGAAACAAAGGTCAAGCGTATTATTGACAGGGACAGGGAGGTAATCGATGCATGCCGGAACAAAGGGATAAAGGTCGTTTATCTCAGAATGGGCTATCGCCCCGACCTTGCCGATGCCGGGGGACCGGAATCCCCTAACTATCAAAAAGAGCTCGGGGTGGCGGCTATGCGGGAGCATTCGGAATTGCACGGTAAGTTCCTTATCAGGGGAACCCCGGATTGGGAGATAATCAACGAGCTTAAGCCTGAGCCGGACGACATAGTCGTCGATAAGCACAGGTACAGCGGCTTCACCAATACTGAGCTTGATACTGTCCTGAGGACATACAATATTAAGTACCTGTTGTTTATCGGGCTTGCTACTAATGTTTGCGTCGAATCAACAATACGGGATGCCTATTTTCATGAGTACTTTCCCGTTTTGTTAATCGATGGCTGTGGTAATATCGGCCCGGAATTTACCCAGGAAGCCACCGTCTGGAATGTCACCGAGGTTTTCGGGTGGGCAACCACGTGCCATGATTTTATTAAAGCCTTAAAGTAATATCTCCGTTCGTCTAACGCGGGCGGGGTAGCAGCCAGACGGGACAGCCCGTTAAAATCTGGAATACCCATGAATAAAAAAACATTTTTCGTACTGGTCTCGACCATGTTCATCTCCATGCTTGCCATGGGTATCGTGTCTCCGTTTCTGCCAATATACGCGGAAGAGCTCGGTGCGTCAAACCTCGAGATTGGCCTCGTCCAGGCCTCTTTCAGTATCGCCGGTATCGGGACGCTGTTGTTCATAGGCCGGTGGTCAGACCGTTTAGGACGTAAGCCGTTTCTGCTGAGTGGCCTGGCGGTCCTGACGCTATCTTCGGTCGGCCTGATGTATGCCGATAGTCCCCTCCTCCTCATCATCATGCGCTTTATCCAGGGGTTGGGAGCCACCGCCCATTTACCTATTGCCCAAGCATACCTTGGTGACATAACCCCGGAGGGCAGCGAAGGTAAATGGATGGGCTACTTCAATGCGGTACTCTTCGCTGGAGTGGGTGCCGGACCGCTACTCGGGGGGCTTATCGCTGATATGTACTCAATTGTAGCCACATTTTTGTTCATGGCCATCCTAAATTTCCTGGGGTTGTTAGCCGTCATGATCTTTCTAAAGGAGATGCCACGCAAAGTCGCTGCCAGAGAGCACAGTTCGGTGCTGGCACCCCTGAAAAGCCGGGTAATGCTGGGCGTGCTGGTGCAGCGAATGACGAATGGTATCGGAACGTCCTCGCTGATGACTTTTATTCCCATTTTCGCTAATAAACTCGGAATCACCACCGGACTGATCGGTATCCTGATTGCGATGCGGACGCCGGTCTCTTTCCTACAAACGTATTCCGGGAACCTGGCAGACAGGTGGAACCGACGTTATATGGTAATTCAGGGGAGCCTCTTTTCCATGGCTATGATTGCACTCGTGCCGGTTACCGGAGCGTTCTGGCCGCTGCTGATTGTATACGTAGGAGTTACACTTGGGCAAAGCTATGCAATGCCGGCGACTACTGCCTACACGGTAAAGGAAGGCCGGACCTTCGGGATGGGTATCTGCATGACCTATTTTATGATGGCAATGCAGGTCGGGAACGGTGTCGGCCCGATTGCCCTGGGATTCATAGCTGATCGTGTCTCTCTGGATTGGGTATTTTACTCGGCAGCTATCGCCCTGTTCATTAGTAATTTTATATTCTTCTTCACGATCAAAAACTCGGATTCTCTTCCGTAATTTATCATAAAGTATCATGATACTGTCAGTGACAGGTGTAGCTCCTCGACCTTCTCCAACGTAAAACCGGCCTCATTGTATCCAACATCTTTAAATGTTTGACAAGTGCTAAAATTTTATATAGGCTAATCTATGCCAGATAATTATCAGGCACTCGAGGCTTTTAAAATATGAAAGCGGACAAGTTAAATAACACCGCATTGCGACAATCAAGAGCCAAAGCAGAGAAGGGGTCGTCCGAGCTTCTGGTATTAAGTCGAATCTCGGCGGCATTGAGCGGCCTCTGGGACCTGGACGCTATCCTCGGCGTTGCTCTCGATAGTACGCTGGACATTATGAACGGAACTATTGGTGAAATCCTTCTCATCGATGAAAAGACCAAGGAACTGGCGCACATCGCCCACCGCGGCCTAAGCAAGGAATTTGTGGAGAACGTACGTCTCAGCCCCGGTGAAGGTATTACCGGCAATGTCGCCCAGA
>CAYTZI010000082.1:0-10103 GCA_964442335.1 uncultured Dehalococcoidaceae bacterium
GTGGCGGTGTTCTTTGAGGAGGGATATCGAAGCGTAGCTCTTATCAAGGGTGAGGTGGGGTGAATGGGTTATCATCAATGTCGTCCTGCCGCCGACGAGCCGTGAGCCGGCTAACTGCTCTATGAACTCCCCTATTGACCTTTCGGAGTAGGGCGGGTCCATCAAAATGACGTCATACTCCTTATCGAGAATGGTTAAAGCTTTGCTGACGCTGCAGCAATAGACATGGGCTTGCCCGGACAGTTTTGTTTGTGCCAGATTTTCCCTAATTATAGCACAACACTTGGGCTCTCTTTCAACAAAGTCCACCCAGCCCGCGCCGCGACTCAGCGCCTCGATGCCCAGCGCCCCGCTCCCGGAAAAGAGGTCAAGCACCTGCGACCAGTCCTCGGCAATGTTTTCCAGCATGGAGAAAATCGCCCCGCGTACCAGGTCCGTCGCCGGGCGGGTCTTCGTCCCTTTCGGGAACTTCAACCGGTGTCCCCTGGCGGTCCCCGTTATCACTCGCATATGCCGTCGGATACATGGTGTCGTCGCGCGCTCATCGCAGAAGCTACATCATTAGGATAGCCGGATAGCGTGGAGTTTGTCAAACGGGGGATGATATAACGCCCGTATGTTTCTTCCTGACCGGGTTAAAAAAGCAGGCTGCGGGCGCGTGGCGCCCGCAGCTTTCGCTTCCAGAATCAATAATATTATCTATACTGTTGTTATCAAATTATCCGCTTTTGTTTTCTTTACATAAAATGTCGTTGCTTTATCGGTTCGTTATGCGTTTCGCCCTGGGTCGGCAGCCGCCGCCTGCTGAACAGGGGCCGGCGCAGGAAGGAAGGCATATCCAGTTCTTCTTCCGTCTTCATGTTCCTGAGTATCTTGTTGAGCTCTTCGTCTTCCGCGTTGGCTTTACCCATACCCAGCTTGGCATGGAACCCGGTGGTTATGAGGGTGATTCTCACATCGTTTTCCATGGACGGGTCGTTGGCTACCCCGAAGATGATATTGGCTTCGGGGTCGACCGCCTGTTTGATGACGTCCGCGGCCTGGTTGACCTCGAACAGCGAGAGGTTGTTACCGCCGACCACGTTGAACAGGACGGCCTGGGAGCCCTCGATGGAAACGTCGAGAAGCGGGCTGGCCAGGGCCTCTTTAGCCGCGTCGATGGCGCGGTTCTGTCCTGTCCCCTTGCCGATGGACATCCAGGCGGGCCCGGCGTCTTTCATGATGGCTTTCACGTCGGCGAAGTCCAGGTTAATCATCCCCGGCGTCGTGATTACCTCGGCGATTGCCTGGACGCCGTGCCTGAGCACATCGTCGGCGAGCTTGAAGGCGCTGTCCACGCCGGTCTTGTGGTCGCACAGCGTGAGCAGGCGGTCGTTGGGGATGATAATCAGCGTATCGACCTTATCGACCAGCCCTTCGATGCCCTCCTCCGCCGTCTCCAGGCGGTGCGCCCCCTCGAAAGCGAACGGCTTGGTCACCACCGCTATGGTAAGCGCGCCGCTGCGCTTGGCTATCTCCGCCACGATGGGTATCGAGCCGGTGCCGGTGCCGCCGCCCATTCCGGCGGTCACGAAGACCATATCAGAATCGGCGACTATTTCCTTGAGCTCGTCGCGGTTCTCCTCGGCGGCTTTCGCCCCGATGATATGGTCGCCGCCCGCGCCCAGGCCTTTGGTAAGCTTGGGCCCGAGCTGGACGCATACCGGCGCCTCGCAAACGGCAAGAGCCTGGGCATCGGTATTCATCGCGATGAACTCAACGCCCTGAATGTTCTCCCTGACCATCCGGGTCACGGCGTTGCTGCCGCCCCCACCCAGACCGATTACTTTTATTCTGGCTGGACTAGCCACGAAACTTGTTCTTGCCATGTCCTCCTCCTTTCAATAATAAGCAGGACCTTATTTTTGACCGAACAGCTTTCTAAGCTGGCTGGCGAGAGCGTTGACGGCATTTCCGAAGGGGCCTGCCTTCCACTGCTTTTTGCCTTTGTTTTTGCTCCCCCAGAGCAGCAGGCCCACGCTGGTGGCGTAAGCCGGGTCGCGGAGCGTTTCCGCGATGCCGTAGATGTCGGTGGGGGCGCCCACTCTCACCGGTATTCTCAGGATTTCGCTTCCCAGTGAAGCTATGCCGGCCAGGTTGGAGCTGCCGCCGGTGAGCACCAGCCCTGATGGTATCAGCGCTTCGTAGTCCGAGTTCGGCATTTCAAGCAGGATGAGCTTCAGTATTTCCTCGACTCTGGCCCTGATGATGTCACACAGGTCCTGGTAGGAGACGCCGTGTCCGTCCTTGGAGATAGCCGGCGCCGTGTCCGTCTGGCCGTCGTAAATCGGCATGACGCTGCCGTATTTCTTTTTCATCTCTTCGGCTATTTCAAACGGCAGCCCGAGGCCGATGGCCACGTCCCGCGTAAGCTGGTATCCCGCCACCGGCAGGATGGAGGTGTGCCAGATGCTGCCGTCCCTGAAAACGGCGACATCGGTGGTGCCGCCTCCTATATCCGCCATGACCACGCCCACCTGCTTTTCGTCCTCGGTGAGGATGGCTTCGCTGCTGGCCAGCGGCTCCAGGACCAGGTCTTCGATGTCCACTCCGATACTGCGGATACACTTAACGAGATTCTGAATGGAGGTTACGGCTGCGGTAATGACGTGTGTTTCCACGTCGAGGCGGAACCCGTGCATGCCCACCGGGTTTTTAACGCCGGCCTGCCCGTCTACTATATAGTGGCGGGGGATGACGTGCAGCAGCCGGCGGTCCGCCGCGGTCTTTACGCTCTGGGCGGAGGCGAGGACCCTCTTTAAATCGTCCGGCCGCACCACGCGGTCGTTGCGGGTGATGGCGACCACGCCGTGGTTGTTCATCGAGGCGACGTGGCGGCCCGTAACGCCGATATAGGCGGATTCCACTTTACAGGCGCTGGTCTGCTCCGCTTTCCTTACCGATTCACGGATTGATTCTCTGGCTTCGTTGATGTTGACTACCAGCCCCTTATGAAGTCCCTTGGACGGGGTAATACCCACACCCACTACTCGAGGGCCGCTGCCATCGCTGACATCCGCCATGATGGTGCATATCTTGGTAGTCCCGACATCTATCGAAGTCACCATATTTCGTTTTTTCATTTGCCCTCCTCAGTAACTGGATTTTTCTTTAGTATTGTGGTTACCCCGTTGTTACATATAGCGGAACCCCCCTTTCAGAATCTCGTTTTATTCAGGCTGCCAGAAATGCTCCTTTTATCTTTTGCAGTAATGCCGACCGCCGCCAGCCCTGTGACCCGGCGATGGTCAGGAATGGATGGTCCTCCGTTTCTGTGTAGCAATCGCCCTGCGCGGTAATGCGCTCCGCCGCTCTGAGCCTGGCGCTGCGGCTCCTCGGGTTTTGCCTTATCTCGGCGTCCGTAGGGACAATTACTTTTCTGTTGATAAGCCTCAGGCTGGGCGTGTGGCCGCAGACACAGACAGGCGTGCCCGGCGGGCAGATACAGCCGCTGGCTTCCTTGTGCATGAACCGCTTGACGATGCGGTCCTCGAGAGAGTGATAGCTGATGACCGCCAGCCTGCCTTCGTAGCCGAGGAGTCCGACCGCCTGTTTCAGCGCCGATTCCAGATTGTCAAGCTCGTTGTTGACCGCGATGCGCAGCGCCTGGAAGGTCTTTGTCGCCGGGTGTATCCTGCCCCTCCTCCCCACCGCCTTTTCTATCACTCCGGCCAGCTGGCCCGTGGTGTCTATAGGTCTGGCGCTGACTATGGCCCGGGCGATGCGGGCACTCAGGCTTTCCTCGCCGTAAATCCTGATGATGCTGGTAAGCCTGGCTTCCGGCGCGTTGTTGACGATGTCGGCGGCGGTGGTCTTCTGGGTGGGGCTGAGGCGCATGTCCAGGGGGGCGTCGTGCTGGAAGCTGAAGCCCCGCCCGTCTTCGTTAAGCTGTAGAGAGGAAAGCCCTAGGTCGAAGAGTATGCCGTGCACCGGTGAAAAATCATACTTGAGGCAGATGGACTGCAGGTTGATGAAATTATCGTTGACGATATGGATGGAGTCCGGGGAGTCCCGGAATCTCTCACTGGACACTTCTATGGCGGAGGGGTCGGCGTCAATGCCGAGCACCTGGCCGCCCGGAGAGCTTCGTTCGAGGATGGCGGCGGCATGTCCCCCGCCGCCGAGAGTGCAGTCAATATAACGACCCCCAGGCTGGACAGCCAGGGCCTCGAGTACTTCGGCGATGAGGGCCGGAGTATGAGTGAAGGCTGAGCCGCGTTTCATCATTCTTTATTTTCCAGGCTCTCAATTATCTGCCATGCCTGTTCCTGGCTGAGTGCTTTCTCTTCCTCCCAGAGCGCCTTGTTCCATATCTCCAGGTTGGTATTAAGGCCTGCCACCACAACATCATCTTCTATCTGGGCGTGTTCGCGGAGGGGCGCCGGCAGCGCTATCCTGCCCTGCCCGTCAACCCTGGCGACGAAGGCCTGGGCGAAAAGCGCCCGGTTGAGCCGCCGCATTTTGCTGCGCGTCAGCGGGTTGCTTGTCAGCGATGCGGATAGCTTTTTCCACTCCGTTACCGTGTATGCGGTTACACATTTCTCCGCGCCGACGGTCAGTACAACGCCGTCTTTCAGGGCGTTCCGGAACCGGGGAGGAATGGGTACTCTGCCTTTATCGTCTGTTTTGTAATCAAACTCGCCATAAAACATGATATTTTCCCACTATTCCCCATTGCTATCCATATTTCCCCACATTAAAACACAGTCGACCACTTTTGTCAAGTATTTTGGCTTAAATTTTTAACGTTTGTGACGTATACGTGATTTGCAGTGGTAGAAAGGGGTTCTATGTGTTTTTGGTTGTCGGTGATAACCTCACCCCTGTATCCCCTCTCCAGCCAGAGGCATTAGCAACAATTCATAGATATTTATGGCTGGAGAGGGGAGTTAAAAAGAGAGGGGCCGGAGCCCCCTCTCAAACGCCCTGTATTTCCGGGCATTGGCGTCTCCCTTTCGTAAAGGGAGATAAGAGAGGGATTTTCTTTCCCTATTCGCCCCCTTTCAAACAAAGAATGAAACGTACTCCAAATGATAAGACTGTTTGAGAGGGGGTAAGGGGGTGAGTATTAGAAGTCAACCGTGTGCAAACAGAACCTAAGGTTCTACTTTCGCCGTCGCCGTGATATGTGATACAATATAATTTGCTTTGCGAATAAGACCATGATAAACGTCGGTATACTCACCATCAGCGATAAGGGCTCTCAGGGGCAGCGCCAGGACAAGAGCGGCGGGGTCATCAGGGATGTCGTCTCGGGACTGGAAAGCGCCGTCGTCAGGTACGAAATTGTCCCCGATGAGTCCGATGCCATCGCCGCCAGGTTGGCCGAGTGGGCGGACGGGGGCGGTATAGACGTTGTCTTTACCACCGGCGGCACGGGTCTGGGCCGGCGGGACGTTACGCCGGAGGCGACCCTTTCTATTATAGATAAGGAAGTGCCGGGCATCGCCGAGGCCATGCGGGTGAAGTCGCTGGAAAAGACCCCGATGGCCATGCTGAGCCGGGCTGTCGCCGGCATGCGCGGCGCGTGTCTCATCGTAAACCTGCCCGGCAGCCCCAAGGCGGTAAAGGAGTGCCTGGAGGTAATTCTTCCCGCCCTTCCCCACGCCGTGGAGATTATCAAAGGAGAGGTCACGGAGCATACTATAGGTATGCCGGGATAATATAAATGATACGCATCGATGTTTTGACCCTCTTTCCGCAGATGTTCGAGGCCCCTTTCAGCTCCGGCATTTTTCAGCGCGCTATCGAAAGAGGGCTGGTGTCCGTCAATGTGCATAATATCCGCGATTACGCTCACGATAAGCACCATACCGCGGACGACTCTCCCTACGGGGGCGGCGCCGGCATGGTGATGCTGCCCGGCCCCATCTTTGAGGGTGTGGAAGCTATCAGGGACGGCCTGCCGGAAGGAGAGAGAGACTTCCCGGTTGTCCTGCTTACGCCGCAGGGCCGGCTCCTGTCCCAGGCGGTCGCTCTGGAGCTTTCGCAAAGGCGCCATCTTGTCTTTATCTGCGGTCACTATGAGGGCGTCGATGAACGTGTACGCGAGCGCCTCGCTACCGATGAAATCAGCATCGGCGATTACGTTCTTACCGGCGGAGAGCTTCCCGCGCTGGTCGTTATCGACACTGTGCTGCGGCTGGTGCCGGGCGTGCTCGGCTCGGAGGAGTCGCCGCTGGAGGAGTCCCACGCTGGCGGACTGCTGGAATACCCCCAGTACACCCGCCCCGCCGATTTCCGCGGCTGGACGGTGCCGGAGGTCCTGCTTTCCGGCAACCACGCGCAGATTGCCAGGTGGCGCCGCGAGCAGGTTATCCGCCGCACCCTTGAGCGCCGGCCCGACCTCCTGGATAAAGCCAGTCTGGGAAGTGAAGATAAAAAACTGGTAGAACGCCTGACGGCCCCCGAAAAATCGGGGTCGCGGGCTAAAAACGTATAGGGAGCCTAAACATGGATGTATCATCTCTGGTTGAAACTAAAAAGAACCCTAAAATCCCGGATATCACCCCCGGTGATACCGTCCGGGTCAGCGTCAGGATTGTGGAAGGCGGCAAAGAGCGCATTCAGGTCTTCCAGGGCGTCGTTATCAAGATAAAGCACGGCGGCAACGGCGCCGGCTTTACCGTGAGGCATGTCGCTTTCGGCGTCGGCGTGGAGCGTACTTTCCCCTTTAGTTCCCCGCTGGTGGAGAAGGTGGAGATTGTCCGGCAGGGCAAGGTCCGCCGTTCGCGTCTTTACTACCTGCGCGGACTCAGCGGCAAGGCAGCGCGGCGCAAGATTAAGCGCGTCGAGAGAAAAGTAAAGGAGCAGGTCGGCGAAGAGCTTCTGGTCGCTCCGCCGGAGGAAGAGATAGAGGAAATCGAACCGGAGGAGGTCCAGCCGGAAACCGAAGCTGCCGCCCCTGCAGCTGAAGTTCCTGAGACGAAAGCTGAAGTTGCTGAAGCTGAACCGGTCGAGGAAAAGCCCGCCGCGCCGGAAGCTGAGGTCCCCGCTCCTGTCGCTGAAGCTGAGGCTACCGAACTGGAAGAAAAACCTGCTGCCGAAGTTGTTGAGGCTGAACCGGTCGAAGAAAAAGCGGCCGCGCCGGAAGCTGAAACCTCGCCGCCCCCCGAAGGTCAGGAGAAAGAACCGCCCGGATCATAACCGCCGTCTGTAGGTTGGTAGTTGCACCGTTCCGGAGTCCGGCATGAAATATGCAGAGGTCAGTGTTAACTCGCCGGCCGCCCGGCGCCGCGCTTTCAGCTATGCTGTTCCCGGTGGTATGGATGTCCGCGAGGGTCAGGCCGTCCTCGTTCCCTTCGGCGAGAAGGTCCTCCAGGGCGTCGTTATTGAGCTGACTGCCGTCCCGGCTGTCGAAGACACCCGCGAAATCATCGATATTATCACGCCCGAGCCTGTCCTGTCCCCGCACCATCTGGCGCTCGCCCGCTGGATCAGCGGTTACTACCTCTCGCCCCTGTTCGACGCCGTAGCTTTGATGCTCCCGCCCGGTTTCGAGAGGCCCGCCGTCACCTTTGTCAGCGCCGCGCGACCCGATATCGACGTTTCGTCGCTAAATGACGTAGATAAAAAGATACTGGAGCTTGCCGGGCAGGGCAGGGTGGAGCTCAAAAAGCTGGAAAAAGTCCTCGGCAAGAAAAAAGCATCGGCCGCCGTTTCTGCTATGGTAAAGCAGGGTCTTCTCACCCGCAGCTATGAGCTGGCGCCCGTCCGGATTAAGCCCAGGAAAGAGCTTTACCTGAGTCTTACCGGCGATGTCAGCAAGGCGTCCGAACTGCCCTCCAGGCAGGCCGCCCTCTTTCGTCTGCTGGTCGGGAGAAAAGTTCCTGTCTCGTGGTCCGAAGCCCGGCGGCAGACCGGCTGCGGCAGGGCCGTCGCGGATGCCCTGGTCCGTCGCGGACTGGCTGTCTTTCAGGAGGTTGAAGTACGCCGCGAGCCAATTTCCTATGATAATATCGTGCCTTCTTCTCCTCTCCCTCCTACCCACCATCAACAGTCCGACCTCGACTCCATAAATAAGGCTTTACATAATGGAGAGGACAGCGTTTTCCTGTTGCACGGGGTGACCGGCAGCGGCAAGACCGAGGTGTATTTACAGGCGCTCGCGGAGGCCATAAAGCTGGGTAAAAAGGGCATTGTGCTGGTGCCGGAGATTGCCCTTACGCCCCAGACCATCGAGCGTTTTGCCGCCCGTTTTCCCCGCCGCGTGGCGGTGCTGCACAGCCGGCTTTCCCTGGGGGAGCAGTTCGACGAGTGGCACCGCATCCGCCGCGGTGATTTCGACGTCGTTATAGGCTCTCGTTCCGCTGTCTTTGCACCCCAGCCCGACCTCGCCCTGATTATCATCGACGAGGAGCATGAATGGACCTATAAGCAGGACAATGTCCCTCATTATCATGCGCGCGACGCGGCGATAAAGCTCGCGGGACTCACCGGCGCGACGGTTCTTCTCGGGAGCGCCACACCGGACGTTGAGTCCTATTTCAAGGCGCAAAACGGTGAATACAAGCTGCTGACATTGCCCGAGCGCGTTGTCCCCACCGCCGGTTCGCCCCTCCCCCGCGTGGAGGTCGTTGATATGCGTGAGGAGCTCAAGGCCGGCAACCGCTCCATCTTCAGCCGGTCACTTTCAAGCGCCATCAACGAGGCCGTCGCCGCCGGAGAGCAGGTGATTCTCTTTCTCAACCGCCGGGGCGCCGCCACCTTCATACAGTGCCGGAGCTGCGGCTTCGTGCTGCGCTGCCGCCGCTGCGACGTTCCGCTTGCCCAGCACATCGCCGGCGACTTTCTTACCTGCCACCAGTGCGGCTATAAGACCCCCATCCCCCAGGCCTGCCCCAACTGCGGGAGCCGCCAGCTTAAGTTCCTCGGCGCCGGCACGCAGAAGCTGGAGCAGGAGACGCGCTTTACTTTTCCCCGCGCCCGCCAGCTCCGCTGGGACAGCGATGTCACCGCCGGCAGGGCGTCTCATGAAGCCATTTTAAATAAGTTTCGCAGCCAAGAGGCGGATATACTCATCGGTACGCAGATGGTCGCCAAGGGACTCGACATCCCCTCGGTGACTCTGGTGGGGGTGGTCAGCGCCGATACCTCGATTAACCTGCCGGATTTCCGCTCCGGCGAGCGCACCTTTCAGCTGCTGAGCCAGGTGGCCGGCAGGGCGGGGCGCGGGCCTTCGGGGGGCAGCGTCATTATCCAGACCTTTTCCCCGTCCCATTACGCCATCCAGGCGGCCTCCCGCCACGACTACCCTTCTTTCTACGAGCAGGAAATCGCCTATCGCCGCCAGCTCCATAATCCCCCCTTCACCGGCCTCGCCCGCCTGGTATTTGTCCACACCAACGACGCCGCCTGCCAGCGCGAGGCGGAAAAGATGAAAGAGCGGCTCCTTGATGAGATTGCCGCTAAAGGCGTTGGCGGCATTGACGTTATAGGTCCGGCTCCGGCTTTTTTCCATCGGCTGAGAGGGCGTTTCCGCTGGAACCTTGTCCTGCGCGGCCGGGGGCTTTCGGAATTTTTATCCCCCCTCGATTTCCCCCATGGCTGGACCATCGATATTGACCCCGTGGGACTGGTTCAGTAAGCTATAGATAAGGAGACCTAATGGAAAGCACGGAAACGCTGCGTAAAATCGGGCCGGAAGATACTGAGATTTAGTTGTTACTTTAAAGGCGACTTTCCGCTAATAAAGTAGAAAAGCTCGTCGAGCCGGTTATCCGGGAAAGCTTTCTTCGCCCCCACGATAAATTTTTCGTTGATGCCCCGTTTTCCTTCTCGCACGCGGTAGACCTGGCTTACCGATAGCCCCATCGCCGTGGCGAGGTCGGACAGGTTCTGGTACCTGCCGTTGGCCATATCGAAGACTCTTGTCCTGATTATCATGCGACTCAGTCTCCTTGATAATAGTGCCAATTGGCATAATTATAGTAAGTAAAGTATACATTTGTCAAGTATATAAGTATGTGCTATTATTCGTTTCAAGCAGAGGTTAGGCCCGATTTGTTGAGTGTTGACGTTTTGTAATATAATCAGTTCTATTGAAGAGATATGCCTGACAGTTT
>CAYTZI010000083.1:0-10044 GCA_964442335.1 uncultured Dehalococcoidaceae bacterium
AGGCGCTCTACTGCCTGCGCTGCGGGGGCTGCCTCTACGAATGCCCCGTCTTCGCGGTGACGGCCGGTCACTTCGGGGACAAGTATTTCACCGGCATCGGGGCGGTCTGGGCGGCCATAGTCAATGAGGACCTGGAGAAGGCGGCGGCCATTGCCTACACCTGCCTGACATGCGGGCGGTGCCGCCAGAGGTGCCCGGTAAAAATCGACGTGCCGGAGATGATTATCGAGCTGCGCAAGCTGCTGGCGGAAGGCAAATGATGCGGGAAATCAAAGCGGGCGACGTCGCGGAAGCTGTCTCGGAGCTCTTCAAGCAGGCCAGCTACGAGCTCGGCGAGGACGTCCTGGCGGCGCTGAAAAAGGCGCGACAGGAAGAAGAATCGCCGGCGGGCCGCGAGGTAATCGATACTATTTTAAAGAACGCGGAAACCGCCGCCGCGGAGAGAATACCGCTCTGCCAGGACTGCGGCACGGCAGTCGTCTTCCTGGAAATCGGGCAGGACGTACGTATAACCGGCGGCGACCTCTATGCCGCCCTGAACGAGGGCGTAAGGCGGGCCTACCGGGAGGGATACCTGAGGAAGTCGATGGCGGCCAGACCTTTTTCCGAGCGTAAAAATACCGGCGACAACACGCCTGCGGTCATTCACGCGGACATAGTCCCCGGCGATAGATTAAAGATATCCGCGCTGCCCAAGGGGGGAGGGGCGGAGAACATGGCCAGGCTCGGCATACTGCTGCCCTCGGCGGGGAAAAAGGGGGTTATAGAGTTCGTCGTCAAGGCGGTAGAAGAAGCCTGGAGCAACCCGTGTCCGCCGGTGATAGTGGGGGTGGGGATAGGGGGGACCGCGGAGAAGGCGATGACGATGGCGAAACACGCCCTCCTGCGCAAAGTCGGCGAGCCAAGCCCCGATAAAGGGACAGCCGAATTAGAGCAGGAGATATTACATAAAGTTAATAATCTGGGGATAGGGCCGGCGGGGTACGGAGGCAGGATAACGGCTCTAGCCGTACACGCGGAGAGCTTCCCCGCCCACATCACCGCCCTGCCCGTCGCCGTGAATCTACAGTGCCACTCGGCACGGCACCGGGAAATAATAATATGACGAAAAGAGTTACACTCCCCCTGGACGGAAAGACCATCGCCGACATTAAAGCAGGCGATAACCTGCTACTTTCCGGCGTGCTTTACGTGGCGCGGGACGCCGCCCACAAAAAGATAGCGGAAGCCCTGGAGCGGGACGAGCCTTTGCCCTTTGATATCAGGGGGCAGACGATATACTACATGGGACCCTCCCCGTCTCCCCCCGGGAGAGTCATCGGCTCCGCGGGGCCTACCACCAGCGCACGCATGGACGCTTATACCCCCCGCCTCATCGCCGCCGGACTCAAAGGAACGATAGGCAAGGGCGCGCGTTCAAGAGAGGTGAAGGAAGCTCTGAAAAAGCATAAAGCCGTGTATATGGCGGCGGTGGGGGGCGTAGGTGCTTTACTTTCAAAATCGATTATAAAATCCGAGGTTATAGCCTACCCCGAGCTCGGGCCGGAGGCGGTGCTTAAGATAGAGGTCAGGGACTTTCCGGTCACCGTCATCAACGATGTTCACGGGGGGGACCTGTACGAGGAGGGGAGAAGGAAATACAGGATTTCGTGATAACATAATAGTTGAGTAACTATTATGCATAACCACGAAGCCCGCGAGCGGCGACATCATCACCAAGGTGAACGAAAAACTGGCCGGGGACTACAACATCACCCACACGACGCTCCAGCTCGAGTGCGACTCCTGCCCGACGGGCTTCGTGTGCAGCCTGCCGAAGACGGAATAGGGCCGGGCGCTGCTCCCTTGACACTACGAACTCCGAATTGCTACACTTTTCTTGTTTCCCCCTACAGGTAAATAGAATGAAAAAAATCGGCATACTGTATCATCCCAAGGTAGAGGCAACGCGCAAAAAGGCCGGCGAGCTGGAGAAATTCCTGGAGGCGAACGGCCTGAAGGTATGGCTCTGCTCCGCGTGGGAGAAAGAGAAAGCCGCGGCCCTACTTAACGGCACCGACCTGTTGCTGACGGTCGGCGGCGACGGCACCATCCTGCGGGCCGTCCAGGCGGTCGTTCCCGGAAAGACCCCCATTACCGGCATCAACCTGGGCAAGCTCGGCTTTATGACCGAGTTCGACGCCGGCGAGGCCCCGGAGAAGCTGCCGCAGTTGCTCGAAGGCAAGGGCTGGATCGACGAGCGGGCGATGCTACAGGCGGAGCTGGTCTCTCCGGGCAAGCCGCCGTACATTTTCCATGCCCTCAACGACGTCGTCCTGGCGCGGGGCGATGTCGTCCGTCTCATACGGGTCGAGGTGACCATCGACGGCAGGCCGCTGACCACCTACAGGACCGACGCCCTGGTGCTGGCGACGGCCACCGGCAGCACGGGCTATTCACTGTCCACGCGCGGGCCAATCATGTACCCGCAGTCGCCAGATTTCCTGCTGGCGCTGGTAGCGCCCCACCTGAGCCTGCCCTACGCGCTGGTGCTCCCCCGGAGCGCCGAGGTCACTCTGCGCCCGGACATGTTCCATACGGCGCTGCTGAGCATCGACGGGCGCGTCAATGTTCCCGTTTCCAGCGGGGATACGGTCACGGTGAGGCGCAGTCCCCACACCGCCCGTTTTTTAAGAGTCCGCCCCCGGGAGTCGTTTTTCAGCTTCCTGGAGGCAAAACTGAGAGGTAAACAAGGTGAGTAAGGTTGAGAAAGCCAGAATTCCCGATATTCCCCAGATGCACAAACTGATTAACGACTACGCCAGCAAGGGCGAGATGCTGGCGAGGCCGCTCAGCGAGCTCTATGAATGTATCCGCGATTTCTACGTTATCCGGGAGGGCGAGCGGGTGGTGGCCTGCGGGGCGCTGCACGTAAGCTGGGAGGACCTGGCGGAAGTGAGGTCGGTGGCGGTAGCTGGAGACAAAAAGAAGACGGGGCTCGGCGCGAACCTGGTGAAAGAATGTCTCAAAGAGGCGGCCGCGCTCGGCATTAAAAACGTTTTCTGTTTTACGTACAGGCCGGAGTTCTTCAAGCGGCTGGGCTTCGCGGATATCGACAAGATGGAGCTACCGCGCAAGGTCTGGACGGACTGCTTCCGCTGCCCGAAGTTCCCCAACTGCGACGAAATAGCGCTTATCTACCGCAGCGGGGAGGAAAAGTAGCTTGACCGAGAAAACGCTTTCGAGCAAGGTGGCGTTCGAGGGGCGGGCTTTGAGGATGCGCGTCGATACCGTACTGACCGCCGACGGCCGCACCAGCACGCGCGAGATTGTGGAACGGTCCGACTGCATCGCGGTTATAGCGGTGGACGCCGACGGCAACGTGCTGCTGGAGGAACAGTACCGGAAGGCGATTGATAAAGACCTGCTGGAGATACCGGCGGGCGGCATCGACGAGGGGGAAACGCCGGAAGAGGCGGTCGTCCGCGAGATGCGGGAGGAGACGGGCTACCGCCCGGAGAAGCTGGAAAAGCTGGGCGGATTTTACTCCTCGCCGGGGTTCACGACGGAGTACCTTTACCTTTACCTGGCTACCGACCTCGTTTCCGACCCGCTTTCCGCCGAGGATACCGCGGGGATTAAGGTCGTGCCGGTGCCGACGGCAAAAATCCGGGACATGATTGCCTCCGGAGAGCTCCGGGACTCAAAAACAATAGCCGGGCTGCTGCTCTATCTTTCGCTGCGAGGGCTTTAGCCGGAAGCAACCCGCGAACCCGGGTCCTACTGGGTCGCCAGCTCCGCTTCTTTGATTATCTCAGGCACGAGGTCGTCCCATCCCAGGGGCATAATGTGGACCCCCTGGCAGAACGGTTTAATCTGCCGGATAACCCTGGCGCTGATTTCCACCGCCTTCTTCCTGCGGTCTTCCTTGGCGGTCCCCTCCATCTCCTGGATTATACTTTCGGGCACGCTGATACCAGCCACATTTTCGTTCATGAACTTGGCCATGGCGGCGCTCTTGAGTATCACAATTCCAGCGATAACGGGCACCTTGAACTCGCGCGCCTTATTCATAAAGAGCTCGAGCTTCTCCGGCTCGTAAACGGCCTGGGTCTGGAAGAACCTGGCCCCGGCTTCAATCTTCTTTTTCATCTTGATAATCTGAGGCTCCACGGGGTCCGCAGCCGGCGTCACCACCGCCCCCAGGAAAAAGCCCGGCATACTTTCCAGCTCATGGCCCGCCATATCCTGGCCCTGGTTAAGCGTGCTGGCCGCCTTGAGCAGCTGCACGGAATCCAGGTCGTAAACAGGTTTCGCTTCGGCGTGGTCGCCCAGGATTGGATGGTCGCCAGTAAGGCACAGCACGTTCTCTATACCTAACGCCCAGGCACTCAGCAGGTCCGATTGTAGCGCCAGCCGGTTACGGTCGCGGCAGGTCAGCTGGAAGACCGGCTCCAGGCCTTGCTGGACCAGCCTTGTGGAAACGGCTAACGAGCCGATGCGCAAAATCGCGCTCTGAAGGTCGGTAACGTTAATAGCGGTCACATTCTCCCGCAACATCTCGGCGTCGTGCAGACATTTATCCAGCCCAACTCCCTTAGGAGGTCCGATTTCCCCGGTGACCACGAATCTACCGCTTTCCAGTGCCTGTTTTAGTCTACTCATACTTGCTTCTACTCCTTGCACGAAATTGAGAATGGTCTACGCGCGGCTGGCGACTTTTCGTTCGCCGGAGAGGGACTTGAAGGTTGCCTCTCCATCACCGATGGTAAGGGAGCGCGGCCGGCTCCAGCGGGAATTATTCTTGGGCGTTCGATAAATGTCCATCTCCCCCAGGCGCCCAAGTTCCTGGAGCCGGTCATAGATAAGCTGCCAGCCGCAATCACGGTTCCTATCGACCTCACACTTGCCGTCCTTGGCGCCCCCGCAGGGGCCGTTGAGCAGGCTTTTAGCGCAGAGCGTCACCGGGCATAACCCGCCGGTGTACTCCACGATGCAATCGCCGCAAAGGGAGCAGTATTCGGTAATGAAATTGTCGTCTACGGTCTCGCCGCCGAAGATGGTGTCACAGCCGGGATGAATCATACCTCCATCCGTAGCGTCCATCACGGTGTGCATCCCCTGTCCACAGGCAAGAATAAGGAAGGAGTCCGCCTGTTTGACCTGATTGCCATATTCTTCCTCTAGTACTTTTTTGGTGTTGGAGAGTTTGCACAGAGATACTCCTTTTGGCTGGGGTACACACCACCCAACTACGTTCACCCCTTTTCCTTTCAAACGGTTTGCCATTTCCTCCGTCTCGGGGATACCCCCCGAATGACATTTAGCGGCGCAGTTGTCGCAGCCAACAACGAACACCCGCTCACCGGGTTTAAGATACTCCAGAATCTCGTCCATCGGCTTTTGAATTGTAGCGTGCACGCGAATACCTCCTGATTCTTATTGTTCTGACGCGGTAGGCTGATAAGTGATAAAATAGGCTGGTGATATAAATTATGCCTACCAAGAAAATTATACCCTACGGTGTATGGTAATTTCAACATTAAGTCTCTGGAGGATAAGACCGTGGAGAACGAAGAGAAGGGTGAAGTCTTTCAGGACATGCTGCTGAGGCGGCTGAAAAGAGTCGAAGGGCAGCTCCGGGGCATACAAAAGATGATTGCCGAAGGCCGCGACTGTGTCAGCATAGTGACGCAGCTGGCGGCGGTCCGTTCCGGAGTTGAAGGCGTGGGGGCGCTGGTGCTTAATAACTGCATGAAGCTCTGTTTTTTAAAAGGCCCGGATTCCACGACAGACATCGATTCGCTATCAAAAGCGGTGGCAATCTGGGGAAGGGTGCGGGGTGGGGAGAGTGAATAACATTGGGGCAATCTTCGCGGTGTTGAGAGAGGCCGGAATGTTGATTGGAAAGTGAGAAAAGGTTATAATCAGATCTGACCCCATGGTTTTCCAGGCAATCGACCGCGTGCCCAAATAGCTATTATATCTAGAATGCCAGTGTATAAAGTCGGCCGGGCTACCGGGCAGGCCAATCATAATCCTTAGTTGACGGAGGAGTAACTAGAATGACACAAAGAAAATACGAGCACCTGGTAAAACCTTTAAGTGTCGGCGGCATGGACACGGAGGCGATGAAGGACCTGAAAGTGCCGAAGGGCGCTTTTGCCAACGGTCCGGGCAACGCCGATAAAATCGTGTGGCTGAACGGCAGGGACCACCTGGAAGGGCTGAATCTTAATTTTACGTGGGGGTTCTACAGCGGCACCGGCGACTGGCACACCGGTCAGGACCCCCACACGCATCCCTACCCGGAATGCTTGGTCTTTGTGGGCCTCGACGCGGCCAACCTGAATTACCTGGGGGCGGAAATCGAGATATGCCTGGGCGAAGAGCAGGAAGCGTATACATTCGATGTGCCCACCATCGTCATTGTGCCCGCCGGCATGCCCCATTGTCCGTTAACGACCAGGCGGGTGTGGAGTCCCAAGGGCTTCGGTTTTTACCTGGCGTCCCTGGGTGCCGTACCCACGACGACCTGGATGGGTGAGGGGGTATCGGAGGAGACGATGAGGGAAATGCAGGAAACGGCCGCCAAGAGCGGAAGGAAGATAGGAATGACCTCTTACGTTTCCGAGAAGAGGTTAAAGAAGAACCCGACGAAACCGACCGGTAAGTACGCCCACCTGATTAAACCGCTTCACACGGGCATGGTAACGCAGCGGGGTAAAATGGTCCTCGACAGGGCGACTCCGGAGCAGAGAAAACAGTTTGAGGAAATGGCTAAAAAGGGACAGAAGCCGGGACCGGGCAATGCCGACCACCTGGCGTGGTTCTACGGTAAGGACCTGGAGGGACTGAACGTTAATCTCACCTGGGGATTCTACAGTAAACCCGGAATCTGGCACCGCGGCGTCGGCGCGCACGTCCATCCCAGTGATGAGGTCCTCGTTTTCGCCGGGACCGACCCGAGTGATATAGATTACCTGGGGGCGAAGATAGAGATAGATATGGGTAAAGAGCACGAAAGGTATGTCTTTGACAAACCCACCGTGGTTATCTGCCCTAAAGGGGTGCCGCATAATCCGGTAGTGGTCAGGTGGGTCGATAGACCCTACGCGTTCTACCTGATTCACCTGGACGGCGAACATAAAACCACGGCTGTAGATTAGGATATTCTGAAAGACCATATATAAAAAGGAATAACTAAATATCCAGAAAGGATAATGAAAATGGCGAAAGGTAAGTACGAGCACCTGCTAAAACCTCTGAACATAGCCACGATGCCCCAGATGATGATGGACGGCGCCGGGTTTAAAAACACGGGAAACGCCGACAGCATCTACTGGTTGAACGGCAAAGAGCACCTGGAAGGGCTGCCGCTCAATTTTTCCTGGGGATTCTATACCGGCCTGGGCGACTGGCACCCCGGCATGGACCCCCACATACACCCTTACCCGGAAGCCCTGATATGGGTCGGGCTGGACCCCGACAACGTCGAGTACCTGGGGGCGAAGACCTCCTACTGCCTGGGTGAAGAGCTGGAAGTGCATACCTTCGACAAACCTTCGGTGGTCATCGTGCCCGCCGGTATGCCCCATTGCCCGTCGATTACGCAGGACGTGACCAATCCGATAGGCTACAGCTTTATGATATTTTCGCTGGGCGCCGTGCCCACGACGACCTGGATGGGGGCCGGAGTGGCGGACAGGCAGGCACAGATGCAGCAGGGGCGGGCCGGGGGCGGCGGAGGGCCGTTGATGGTGTCTTCTTTTTCTGATAAAAAGATAAAAGTGTCTCCGGAGACTCTAACCTACGGTCATAAATACGACCATTTAGTCAAACCCCTGGTACCGTTCAAGACGTCTATGGAAAAACTGACGCCCGAAGCAAGAGCGCAATATGAAAAGGTAACGTCAGGCGGTATGAGGGTCGGGCCGGGAAACGCGGACAACCTGATATGGATGTACGGCAAGGACCTGGAAGGGCTGGAGCTTAACTTTACCTGGGGCTTCTACAAGTCGCCCGGCGTGTGGCATCGCGGGCCGGGAGATTCAGACGGAGCGCATGTCCATCCCACCGATGAAGTACTGGTTTTTGTCGGGACCGACCCGAGCGATATAGATTACCTGGGGGCGGAAATCTCGATAGACATGGGTGAAGAACACGAAAGATATGTCTTTGATAAACCCACCGCGGTCATCTGCCCCAGGGGGGTAGCGCATAACCCGGTCGTCGCCAGATGGGTTGACAGGCCTTACGCGTTTTTCCTGATCGGGCTCTCCGGCGAGCACGGAACTACCTACGTAGACTGATTCTTTTTGTTCCGGAGAACCCCGAAGAGGGAAATAAAAAATCTGCTTTTTGTCGGAAACGGCGGTTTTCAGCAGCTCTTTTGACCTGTAAATCCATATTTTATATGACTGCTTTAGCTAGGTATTTTCTCTCCATTTTTATGGTACTAATCAGCTTTCCTATCTCACCTACGTTTATACCGGTCAGGGTAGCCTTGACTGCGCTGCATTCAGTATGCTCAAGAACTACCAGATAAGGGGTTTTAAGTTGTACAACAGTGTATTCTATGCTACCTTTTACGCTGGCATCTGAAACAACGTTCCCGATAACCCTGATTATAAAAAATGTCCCCGTACGAATCGTTCTCTGTACTGCACACATAAAGGTTAATGTTTCTGTCAATCTATTTCAACCCGACCTCCATATCTCATGTGTTGTATATTGCTCCGTGATTCTCTCAACCGCGTTTCCAACGACACCGTCGATTTTTATTAGCTCGGTATGAAGGAAAAGCCTCTCTGCCTGAGCCCTGGAAAGCTCAAGCAGATTCCCGAGCAGATGAGATAAATTATCTGCTGACGAAGCTGCATTTTGGAGAAGTTGGTGCACCTCATCACGGGATAGTTGTTCTCCCCCACTCAAGACGGTGTTTAGAGAGCCTGTAATAACAGTCAATGGGCTACTGAGTTCGTGAGATACCATACCGATAAACTCATCTTTCAGCTGTTCCAGCTTCTTGCGCTCGGTAACATCACGAATGTTACATTGAATCACCTTCCTGCCGTTGACAGGATATACATTGCTGACAAACTCTACTTGAATCTGCTTACCTGCTCTGGTTTCCAGCGGTAAATCTTCGTAACGAATATATTGGCGGTCCTGCAATTTTTTGAAGGCTTTCTGGCTTGCCTCAATGTCTTTCACCGCCCCAATTTCCCACAGTTTCTTTCCTGCAAGCTCCTGCCGTGAAAATCCCAGCATGTCGACCAGAAAAGGGTTGACATCTTCAATCTGCGCTGTCTCTCCGTCAAGAATCAGTATCCCGTCTTGAGCAGTCTCAAAGAGCCGCCGGTACCGAACTTCGGATGCAACTATCTCCTGCTCCATGAACTTACGCTCGGTGATGTCCTCAATACCAAGCAGAATTCTCTGTGTTTTATGTCCCTTACTGTATATGCGACGAGCGTTAAGCATCATTACCCGTCGCCCGATACCGGGGAAATCGTGGTCAATCTCAAAATCATTAAAGGACGTATTCTTGGGGAGGACTTCTTCGAGCAGTTCCCTCAGCCTGGGAATATTCCACTGCCCGCCATTTAACTCATAGATAAGGTTCCCTTCCGTATCTTCAGGTCTTACCAGAAAGATGTCATAGAAAGACTGATTGGCGGAGATTACCCTCAGGCTATCATCCAGCACTACAAGAGGGTCACGTATCGTTGCAATAATGCTCTGGACATACCTGAGTGTCTCCCGGAGAGCCTGCGCAGGACGCTTGCCCTTGAGTAAACCCTGGATGTCTTCAGTGATTAGCTTCCGCATACTAGATGCCACAGCCGAATCCCATGCCGTAGTGTTCCTTCTTGTTTCTCATAAGTTCATGGTAGGCACGGCCAGCCTGTTTTAGGTAAAAGTTATTTTATAAAGACATATGATAAATGTCAAGTACTACTGATAAAAGCAGAATATCGTAACGACGTACAGCTGGTGAGATCATAGATTAGCCGGCTGAGGCATAAGATAGAGAAAGACCCGGATAACCCCAGGCTGATT
>CAYTZI010000084.1:0-9975 GCA_964442335.1 uncultured Dehalococcoidaceae bacterium
TTCTTCTTCATGATTATCCGGAGGTATAGAGAAGGTGTACTTGATTCGTCCCTCATTTCCCGAGACTTTGATTTCTTTCACAAAACACTTGATAAACGCCCTTCGCTCCGTGAGTTCGCTACTATCGATAAATTGATGCAGGTCTTCAACGTATTTTCTCACCACCTCCGGGCTTGCCAGTTCAATCTTCCGCTGAGCCATCAGACCGTCAAGTTCAGATTTTCGAGTTAACAACCGGTCATGTTGAGCTCAGCGGCGAGAGAAAATAAATGCCTTCCTTTTGAGGAGGCTTTAATACCCATAAAATAACATAAACTAGATGACATTACTTAGACCTTACGCGTGTTGAAGCATATAGCTGATGGCTTCATACCTGCTTTTGATTTGAAGCTTGGAGTAGATGTTATTGATATGATTCTTCACCGTTTTTTCCTCGATATTAAGGCTATTCGCAATTTCACGGTTCCCTTTTCCTATAGCGATCAGGCTAAGAATTTCCCTTTCTCTGGCGGTCAGAGGCGCCATGCTTCCCATATCTTGGATGTCATTAGCGGTGGTTACGTAGGACTGTATATTCTCCAGCAGCGCCGGCGCTATCTGCGGTATCGTAATAGTGCCGCCGCTCGCGATGGTGCGGACGGCTTTTACCAGTTCTTCCGGGGTAAACCGGCCATAGACGAGATATCCCTTAGCCCCCGCCAGTAAAGCCCTGAGCAATGTCGCCTGTTCTTCAACAACAGTTAGCATGAGCACGCGGATTGACGGATTCAGCTCGATAATTTCCGCGGTGGCCTCGATGCCGTCGGTGTCAGGCATGCGAACATCCATCAGGACAACATCGGCAGTGTTGCTTTTTATCCAGTCGACGGCGGCACAGCCGGTGGAAGCCTCTCCCTGCACCATGATATCGGCCTCTGCCTGGAATAGGCTGCGGAGGCCCCGCCGGGCGACGAAGTTATCGTCAACTATCAAAACTCTAATCCGGTCCATCGCCCAATCTTTCCACGGGGGATATAGCAGGCAGGGGTATGTTAAAGCCTACCCTCGTACCGGAGGCAACGCTGGTAATGGAAAAACGCCCGCCTAACAGCTCCGCACGCTCCTTCATGCCGGCGATGCCAAGCTTGCCTTCAGTTACGAAGGTATCGAGTTCATTTACGCCGCGCCCGATGCCGCTTCCGTTATCACTGATTTCAACACTAATGCCGGAGGTAGATGTCATCACGTTAACGCGCACTTGAGAAGCTGAGGCGTGGCGCTGGATGTTGGTCAAAGCCTCCGATACGATGTTGCGGAGCTGGCGGGCAGATTCCTGCGGCAACACGATATCCTGACCCGTTAGAGCTAAGTCCCCGGCGATGCCGGTGGCTTTACTCCATTCATCAAGCCCCCTTGCTAGCTGTGAGGCAATGCCAGACTCTTCTCCCTGGTTGCGGAGGTCGAAGATGACCTCTCTTATCTCGCGGCTGGTGCGCGAGCAGACCTCTTCGATATACTGCGCCGTTTCTTTAACCGATGGCAGCGTTGTATCCGTCCGATTGCCGAGCGCCCTGGCCTCGAGAGAAAGGCCCTGGAGCGTCTTGAGAACAGTATCGTGAAGCTCCCGGGCAAGCCGGTGGCGTTCCGATAACAGGGTATTTTCATGAAGCCGGCGCTCGCTCAGAGCGCGCTGCCTTTTCCCCTCGTTTACGATAGCGCCGACGGCTACCGCGACGACAGCCATCAGAACCGCCCAGAAAACGTAGCCGGAGACGCTGAAACGGACGCCGAAGGCCGCCGACCGGTACATATACGCCCCGTAGAGTCCGATAACAAATACCAGCGCCATGCCCAGACTGCCGGCCAGACCGAAGCGTATGGCAGCCTCGATGATGATATAGACGAAGCCGGCATAAGCCGCCGTATAGAAATCACGGACGAAAAGCAAGATGATGCCCCAGGCCAGGAGAGTATCAAATACAAGCATGGCCAGGCCGAGCACCTTTTGCGCTCCCCGGGTCTTTAGCTTAACATTCAGAACACAGGCGAAAACATTAAACAGTCCGATAACTCCCCCCAGGACCATCATCGTGGTCATCTGAGCGGGATGGTGGAGGCGTGCCAGGACAAAAACAACAGGCACCCAGAGCCACCTGACGGCGATGAAAATCCACTCCAGGCGCTTCATCTCCCCGAGATATTGCCCCGGTGCGTCCGCCCGCGCGGGCACGATAAGATAGCTGGCTAAATCCCTCAACTTCACGGGCGTGTACCGCCTTTATTCAGACTGATTATACCATACGTATTATTCCATATTACGGAGCAGGTGTCCTGGGCCTATAGGCCCTGTTTATAGCATACTCGTAACAGCTAGAATTACATTAAGAGTTGAAGGGGTTCAGTAGAAAACAAGGAGGAGAGGCATGAAAAAGCCAGGTGCGCTGGCAGGAATTATCCTGATAGGTATAACGGTATTATGCTCTGGCTGTAACAGGTCGGCTATAGAGACTCAACCCTATGCATATACCAGCACCAGCGAAATCAAGCAAATAGAATATTATGAGACGGAACGCATTAAAGATGCCGAGAAAACGGTGGTGATGACCCTGGAGCAGCTTGGCTATTCCGACCTGGAACTCATGGGGGGGGAGGAGGTGGAAAGCCCGGCGATAGAATACACCCTGCCCGATGACGCCACCCAGGGGCCGGACGAATGGTACATCTCTGATTTCCATTTCCTCATTGAGTTCGAGGAGGAAACCGGCGGGGGATTCTGCAACGTGGGGGCCAGCCCGCTGGGTTCGGTGCAGTTTGAAACGCAGAAGGTGAATGACGCGCCGTTCATACGGGTCGGGGGACAGTCCGTTACCTCTACCAGAGTGGAAGTCCATTACTACAACTACATGACGCTGAAAAGCGTAAAACCTGGAATAAATGAAATGACCTTCAAATATCAGGAATACCAGGGTACAAAAATAAAGAGCGTGACCATCTATAAAGATACCGGCATATCGGTGACTTCGACGGCGCCTTCGGAATACGAGGAAGGACAGAAGGTAACGGTGGAAGAGCAGGAAAAAGCGAAAGAAATAGCCTTTAAGGACACGCGGGTACAGGAAATGGTTGAGGGTAAGGAATACGCGGTAAGAATTACTAAATCTTACGATATGGTCAGGCTTGCCGACGAGCCGCCCGACGGTGATATCGAGATAAGACTGGTTTTCAAAGGGACTTACATGATGGACGGCATCGAGGCCAGCGCGCTGGATATCTTCGTTGACCTAAACGAGGAAGCGGTAACGTACCTTTTCCCGCTCGATACCTCGGGGATGCCGGCGCTGACGGCGAGTGAAAAGGACAGGGCGATAAAAATCGCCCTCAACGACGCTACGGTGCAAGGACTGTTGGATGGAAAAGGGTATGAGATAACCAGAATCGGCATCTGCCAGGGAGGGCCGGTAGGCAGGCTGGGCGCTAACATGGATATCGCGTTCGACCAGGCTTATCAGTTTACGGGAGAATTTCCTTACTTCCCGGACGAGAGGACATACCTTGATCAACCGATAGAAGGCATCGAGGTATTTATCAATCTTAAAGATGAGGCGGTCGTGCAGATATGGCCCGAAATAGTATCTATGCCTTAGAATGGAGATATACCATGAAAAAGCTTGGAAGAATAATACTAATCACAGCGGTCTTGATTACTTCACTGTCTTTGGCAGGCTGCAAGAACGAACCTCAAACGGAGCTAACGCCGGCCAAAAAAGCCTGCATCGAGATGATGCAGAAAGTGCCTGTCTATTATGAGGACTTCGAGTTCTGGGATGTGACCGCGCTCCGCAGTGACCCGGACATGGAAGACATGTATAAAGTTTGGTACGAGCGGAAAGTACAATTCCTCGAAGAGAATTACGGAATAGAAAGCTCCGGTATCGAATACCTGGCTCAAGGCGAAGGATTGCTCGACATCATCAAGGCCGATTACGACATTGATGCCCTCCGGGACAAGATAGCCGCTGATTTCTACCGCGATACGGACTATGAGGATATGGAGGTGTGGAAGAGCGAACAAAACGCTAGGGGCGGCTGGTCGCTGGCTGAAGGTCTGATAATAAAAGGCGCCAACAACAGCAACGTGGATGATTATTTGAAAGTCATCCGGGGTGATGAACTTTCCATGTACGATACGAATGCCGCCGCGCTGCTGGACAGGCTGCCGGAGGGAATCATGACGAGGGTCAGCCGTTCCAGCTATCCTGAGGGGCTCATACTAACCGGTTCCTCTATTACCAAAGAGGAAAAGAACGTCTTAAGGTGGACCAATGTCTACAAGTTTGAAAGCGCTGAGGATGCCCGAAGAGCCGACGCCGAAAAGTATTTCCAGGGCATTGAGGACGACTTTAAGGAAGCGGAAAGTATTTTCGCCGACCGCGGCGAAGCTAATCTTTTTAACACGTTCATTATCAAATATGATGGCGAGTTCGTTACCTGGAGTATGCTGATAGACGTGAAATATATGGTAGCCCTGCTTTTCTATGGTTAATTGAGGGGTTCCCGTCTCTTTATAAAGCACATCCGACAAATACTCATATTGTTGGCCAGCTTCAAATCTGGCGTATAAGTAGTGTTATACATGAGATTTTGAAGTATTGACATCCAGGTTTGGGATGTCCTATGTTCATATTAAAGCGTCTAGGAAAGGTGTATATATTCGTGGCTGAACAAATTGAGCTATTTGAACTTATAACTCCTAAGATAGCAGTATTGGATCTGAATTAACAAGTTAAGAGAATGGCGTGGCAAATCGATTGGAAGAACTTAGGAACGAGTTGATAAAAGCCGCCCGGGCATGGGCTTCGGGAGGCAAGGGCGACCTTGCTCGTGCCAGAGAACTGCGGGATGAAGCCATCAGGCTCAACCATGCCCATTATCTGGCCGATATCCCGGTTTACCGGAAGCTGGCGGAAGAGGAAGGATGCAGAGAAGACACCGAGGTCGAGACCATCAAGAAAAAGCTCATGTTCTCCGCTGATATCTTCAAGAGCTACGAGCAGTCATGGCTGGACGACGACGATTTCGGCAGGATAACGCAATGGCTCTCCGGCATCTACCACCGGCACATTGATGCAGATGTGTCCGGGGTCAAATCCATCGACGACTGGATTGAGCGCCTGGTTCCGGACGGCGTCCATGTGGTCTATAGCTCCGGCACCTCAGGGACTTTTTCCTTCGTTCCGCGGGATAAAGAGGATTGGGGACTATCCAGAACGGCTAACATCGCCTGCCTGTCTCCGCTTCTGGCGCGCCGGATAGGTGGCGGATTATCACAGCAGTTGCTCAAGTCTATTTCCCGCCTGATGCCGCCGGATGCCTTCGCCCGGCTGGCTGCGAAAAAGGGACTGCCGGACTTCGACGCCGCTTTTCTGGGCTTCCGCCGCGGCAGGATGGGCAATCAGGCGCTCATCGAGGAACTGGCCCCGCTCTTCCACCGTCACTATTTCCTCTATGATATCGATATCACCGGCACCGCCCTGCGCTGTCTCCGGCGCGGCGCCCGGACGGATGAAGAACGGCGGCTTGTCGAAGGACTGCGGGCCGAGGTAATCGACCGGAGCGAAACAAACTACCTGAAGCTCATAGAAAACATCCGGGAGTCGACTGAAGGTGGGCGGAGGGTCTTTATCTTCGGGGCGCCTTACCAGTTCAAGGAGCTCTGCGAAGTCATGGCCGGTCATGACAGGAAGATTACTCTGAAAAAGGGCAGCCTCGTCCTCTTCGGCGGCGGCTGGAAGTCGTTCACGGGTGAGGCGATGGACCGTGAGGCACTGGTTAATATGCTCACGGACGGTCTGGATATATCGGCTGATACGATTCTGGAGGGATACTCGATGACGGAAATCAACGTGCTCATGTTGCGCTGCGAGCATGGTCGTTTCCACATCCCGCCCATCATCGAGCCGGTGATTTTTGACGAAGGGCTAAACCCTCTGGAAGGCAGGGATATAAAGGGCGCCTTCGGCTTCCTCGACCCGCTGGCCGTTGCTTACCCCGGTTTTATCGTCAGCGGCGACTATGTACGCATGATAGATGGAGAGTGCGACTGCGGACTGTCCGGCCCAGCGATAATCGAAATAGGGCGTATGCCCGGCAGCGAGGTGAAGGGTTGCGGCGGCATCATGGGCTCTATCCGGGCGTAACAGGAGACAGATAATGGAAACACTTTGCGCCAGGCATAATTTATTAAACAACGATGGCGGTATTGTCCGTATACCGTTTCTTGTCAAAGGCAAGCTGGTGGCACCGCCGGAAATCGACCGACACCAAATCGAGGCGGCTTTCAACCAGGCTGATAAAAATACCACCTGCATAAAACTGCCCGGGGCACAGGTTGTCCGCGAGCCGGCAATCGACCGCACAACAATGAAATATACCGGTGAATACGTCTACCAGGTCATGCCGCCGGTAAACGGCGCGGAACTCATCGAGACGGATATCGATAAGCTGGCTCGCGGTCTCTATGTCTTATCCGTCGATGATATCCTCGAATACCTGGAGACTATTCTATCCACTCTGCTCACGAATAAAAGGCTGGCGGTGCGGGTGCGGGAAATTTGCCGCCTGACCACGGAATATCCGGACGCCTTTCTCGATGGCTGGTTTGCCTCTTTTCACTCATCCTTCAACCGGGAAGCGGCCCGGCAGATGATTGATAACGAACTTTCGTTCTGGGGAAGACCAGGCAGCGAATTTCTGAACGGATGGGTGGAGGTGCCCGCCCGGGTCTCACCGGGATGGCTTAACCTGCGCGCCTGTGGTCTGTTCGGCCAGGACATAGCTCTTCCCCCGCAGGGCGGAAAGACTCTCGTACGCGCCATGCCCACCCGCCAGCTGCATATCACCGCCGGCAATGCCCCGGAAGTACCCTTGATTTCCGCGCTACGCGCCGTCCTGACGAAATCCGCCGCCGTCATCAAGCTGCCCTACGGCGCTACTCTTACCGGGTCTTTATTCTCCCTGGCGGCAGCCGCCGCTGCCCCGGAGCATCCCATCACGGAGAATCTCTCGATGGTGTACTGGCAGGGCGGCGACGAGAGTATTGAGAATAGCCTCTTCATGCCAGGCGCCTTCGACCGGATTGTGGTGTGGGGCAGCCCCGAGACAGTGGCTTCCGTACAATCCAGGGCTTTATTCACCAGGGCTATCTTCCTTAACCCTCGCTACGGCGTCAGCCTGATAGGTAATGAAGCTTTTAACAACCTGGAAGAAGCCGCGGCGAAAGCCTCGATGGATGTGATGAGCTATAACCAGAAAGCCTGCACTTCCTCCCTGGTGCACTATATCGAAGGCACCGAGGAGCAGGCTAACGAGTATGCGGGCGCTCTTTGTAAGGCTCTTAGCAGGTGGGACAGGGAAATGCCCAACTTCGTATCTCCATCTGCCGTCGGCCAGCTCAAGCGCATGAGACGCGGCAGGTACGCCAATGCCGGATGGTACGTTAATAGCCGGGGCGATGATTTCTCCTCGGGTGTGGTGGTCATGCCGGGTGAGTTCGATATCCTTGACCACCCGATGTGCCGGTTGGCGGTCGTGCGCCCGGTAGCCCGTCTCGAAGACGCCCTGGAATACATGACCCAGAACGTATCAACGGCCGGTGTTTATCCCGAAGAGCGAAGGCTCGAACTGAGAGACTTGATACTAGCAAAGGGCGTCTCCAATGTTCTGCCCCTGGGACAGTGCGAACGCGTTTACGCTGGCATGCCCCATGACGGCATGCTGGTATTAGGTGAGTTGGTTGATTGGAAGAACGCCTGAGGGTGAAAATATTATCGTGACGCCTCGAATATTCATCAACGGCGGATGCCTCTCTGATTAGCTGATAGCGTTTTATGAACCACTCGAAAATTCCTGAAGGACTTTTTCGGTGTGATGTCCCGGTTAAATGACTGCTCCTGATAATTTGATTTTCTGACCCACTAACTCAACTTATTGCTTAACAATAAGTACATACGTGCAATTGAAGTCACTTTTGTCCATTTTGTGTAATCCGAATAACGATTGCTTGTTTTACGCGATAATTACTACTAGAATGTAAGGGCAAACGCTATTTTTATAATTCCGCTTATTATCCCCATCTGTCCACCAGAGGTCACTTTAAAGAACCGGCCTGATCCCTCCTTTCCTTTAATTTTAACGAGGTTCAAACGACAAGATATATTTCTGGATTTCAAGTCTTCTGATGGTAAAATCTTGATTACGACTTTGGCTTGTAAGAATATGAAGAAACATGAGCTTCAGATTAGCATATACCCGAACCCCTTTTTACTGATCAGGCGCTTCGGCGCTGAAGGGGTGGGCTCTAACTTCATTCTGACCGGATATCCCCAGGCCTATCACGATATCATGTTTTAGCGAGTAGAGCTTCCCGGGCGCGATCCTGACATCGTCCAACATGGTACCGTTGGTGCTTTCGAGGTCGCGCACCATGAAACGGTCCCCTTGATTACTAATTCCCAGGTGCCACCATGAAATACCTGCCCTTCGGTGAGATAAGAACCGGGTACGTGCCCACGGACAAGCTCTTTACCGGCCAGAGACTTGACCCCACCGGGCTTTACTACTATAATGCCCGTTACTATGACCCAGAGTGATTGTGTTATATAATTGTTTGTTTTGTGTTGTGATTTCTATCACAATGTAAGAGCAAAAGCCAACTCAAAAGTTCTGTGTATTGTACAGTACCGCCCACCACGTTGTACAATAGGCAGAACTCCTAAATCCTCTTGCTCATGATTATCGGGAGCTAGCGGGAAGGAGTACCTGGTTTGTCACTCGATTCCGGTTACTTTGCTCTCTTTCACGAAGCTCCTTATAGAGGCTTTCCTTTCTACCAGGGGGACTCTCTTCCAGCAACCTCCTGAGGTCAGCAGCGTATTCAGCTATTTCTTCCTTTGAGGGTACTTCAGCTTTCTGCCCGGACAGAATCGACAGCAACTCCTCCTTGCGGCTATGTAGTTTAGTTTGGCGTCCTCGCAACTTATTAGCCTATGCGGATAGCAGTCGTCTTACCGAGCACCTCCCTGACCTCGGAACTATTATTTTTTGGCAATCTTTTCCTCAACGAACTCAAAGTTTCCGTTCTGCTGTTCAGCGACAATCTTTCTATCGTGGAATTTCTCCAGTGATGAACGGTGACCGATCGACACGATTGTCGAGTCTTTCATCCTGTCCAGCAGCATTCGATAGAGCTCTTCTTCAGAAGGTTCATCCACTGATGCCGTAGCTTCATCAAAGAACAGATAATCCGGAGCATGCAGCAAAGCTCTCGCAAGACTGATTCTTTGCTGCTCGCCGCCGGAAAGCTGCTGGTTCCAGAACCCGATCTCATCAAGTCTGGGTATAAACTTTTCCATACCGGCGTCGCGCATCACTTTTTCAATGTCCGAACGGCTATATTTATCCGACGGATCGGGATAACAGATGGCACCTGCAAGCGTACCGAACGGGAAGTAAGGTTGCTGCGGAAGCACCATGAAACTTTTACCTTCAGGCATAGAGACGGAGCCTTTGCCGAACGGCCACAGACCTGAGAGCACCCTGAACAATGTCGTTTTACCGGCGCCGGTTTTGCCTTTTATAAGCACCTTGTCTCCGTGCTTAATGACGATATCTTTAGCTGAAATCTGCAATTTGCCGGTAGGAAGATTGACATCCAGGTTTTTAATATCGATATCATCTTCTTTATGCTCTTTGACGCTGATTTCGGACTTCCCCCAAATATCCTCGCTCTTTTTGGCGTTCTCGAGGAAGTCGGTAAGACGGTTGGAAGTGGCTTTCCACGCCGCTAAACCGACGTATGACGTCTGGAAGAACGTGAATGTACCTATAACAGTCGCGAAGGCCATCGATATCTGCATGATGGCGCCGTATCCGCCGGGAACTTTCCCCGCAAAGTATGCAGGCCCTAAGAGTAACGATATTATTACACCCATAAACATG
>CAYTZI010000085.1:0-9960 GCA_964442335.1 uncultured Dehalococcoidaceae bacterium
AGGGCATCAACGCCCTGGACGGCTACGGCAATATCTTCTTCCGCAACTCGGCGGCTTCCGGCGTCATCCCGCAGGTATCGGCTATTATGGGGCCAGCGGCGGGAGGAGCCGTTTACTCGCCGGCGATGACGGACTTCGTTTTCATGGTGAAAAAAACCAGCTATATGTTCATCACCGGGCCGGCGGTAGTAAAAAGTGCTATCAGTGAAGAAATCGGCAACGAAGAACTCGGCGGCGCTTTAACCCACAGCACCAAGAGCGGTGTGGCGCAATTCGCCTGCGACAACGACGAGCAGACAATCGAGGAAATAAAGAGGCTTCTGAGTTACCTGCCCTCGAGCAATGATGGTAAACCGCCCGACACCGCGCCTGCCGGAGCGCCCGATAATGCCGGAGAGGCACTAAATAACCTCCTGCCGGAGCAGTCGAATAAGACTTATAACATGAAGGACGTTATAAAGTCTATCGTTGATGACGGAGAGTTCATAGAGCCTTCGCGACAGTGGGCGGTAAACCTGATCACCGCCTTCGCCCGCATGAACGGGCACGTTATCGGCATCATCGCCAACCAGCCGCAGTTCCTGGCCGGCTGCCTCGATATCAACGCCTCGGATAAGGCGACGCGGTTCATCCGGTTCTGCGATGCTTTTAACATCCCGCTACTGACCCTCGTTGACGTGGGCGGTTTCGTGCCCGGCAGCCACCAGGAGTGGGGCGGCATCATCCGGCACGGCGCCAAACTGCTCTGGTGCTACGCCGAGGCCACCGTGCCCAAGATTACCGTTATTACCCGCAAGGCTTACGGCGGGGCCTATATCGCCATGTGCAGCCAGGGGCTGGGGGCGGACTATACATTAGCCTGGCCACAGGCGGAGATAGCGGTGATGGGGGCGGAGGCAGCGTCGGCCATCATTCACCGCAGCGAGATAGAAAAAGCCGAAGACAAAGAGGCCAAAGAGCGGGAAAAGATAGAGGAATACCGCGAGCTTCTCTATAATCCGTACGTCGCTGCCAAGATGGGGTACGTTAACGCCGTGATAAAGCCTTCTGAAACACGGGCTAAAGTAATCGCGGCGTTGGAGGCCTTAAAGGACAAGAAGGAGTCGCGACCCGCCAAGAAGCACGGCAATATACCGATGTAGAGGGGGGTAATTCCCCCCCTTATTCCCTCCTTTATAAGGAGGGAGATAGATCGATCAAAAGCTAAGATATATGAGTTTGTACAATCATCCTCTCCCCTTCGCAAGGGGAGAGCTAGAGAGGGAATTAGTACTCCGGGATAAAGCTGGAAATGGTACGAGGGCGGTCTGGGTGGGAATAGATAACAACCGAGGGGGGATGGTCTGGATTCCGGCTTTCACGGGAATGACACACTTGAAAGGTATCAAGAATGCCCAAGACGTTAGCTGAAAAAATACTGAGTGAAAAGTCCAGCACGGACGCTAAAGCCGGGGACATCATTATCGCCAAGGTGGACCTGGCATTCGCGCAGGACACCACTGGCCCGCTGACCGTCCGGCAGTTCCAGAGCACCGGCATAGCCGTGCTGGCTGACGCCCGGAGGACGGTACTCTTCATCGACCACGCGGCGCCGAGCCCTAATGCGAACCTCTCCAACGACCACCTTTTTCTGCGGGACTTCGCGCGGGAGAGCGGCTGCATCCTGAGCGAGGCGGGTGAAGGCATCTGCCACCAGATAGTCCAGGAGTCTTACGCGCGGCCGGGGGACGTCATTGTCGGGGCGGACTCCCATACGGTCACGGCGGGCGGGCTGGGGGCTTTCGCCACCGGCATGGGCTCAAGCGACGTTGCCGTGGCCATGGCGCTCGGCAAGAACTGGTTCCGAGTGCCGGAGTCGTTCAGGATAGAAGTAACCGGCGATTTCCAGAAAGGCGTCGGCGCCAAAGACATGATTCTGCATCTCATCGGGCTTATAGGAGCGGACGGCGCCACCTATAAATCTTTAGAGTTCCACGGCGGCGCCATAGAGAAGATGAGCATGAGCGGCCGCTTCACCATCGCCAACATGGCGGTGGAGGCGGGGGCGAAAGTAGGCCTTTTCGAGTCGGACGAGACGACCCGCCGTTTCCTGGAGTCGGAGGGGCGGGGCGAAGACTTCAAACCCCTCGCCGCCGACCCCGGCGCGACCTATGAAAAAACGATAAGGATAAACGCCGGCAGGCTCGAACCGACTGTTTCCAGGCCGCACACAGTGGATAACACCGCTTTAGCTAAAGACCTCAAAGGCGTTGAAATACAGCAGGTGGTCATCGGCACCTGCACCAACGGCCGGCTCGAAGATTTGGAGGTCGCCGCCGCGATACTCAAAGGCAAAAGAGCGTCCAGAAACGTAAGACTGATTATCGCCCCGGCGTCAAGGAGGGTCCTGCTCCAGGCGATAGAGTCGGGCGTCATAAAAGCCCTGGTGGAGTCGGGCGCGATGGTCCTCCCGCCGGGCTGCGGCCCGTGCCTCGGCCTGCACCAGGGGGCGCTTGGCGACGGCGAGGCGTGCCTGTCCACCGCCAACCGCAACTTCCCGGGGAGGATGGGCAACCCCAGGAGCTTTATCTACCTCGGCAGTCCCGCCACGGCTGCGGCATCCGCTCTCAAGGGCGAAATCACCGACCCCCGGGAGGTGCTGTGATGCTGAAAGGCAGGGCGCACAGGTTCGGCGACGGCGTTTCCACCGACCACATTATACCCGGCCGCTACGCGCACCTGCGCAGCAACCTGCCGGAGCTGGCCAAACACGTCCTTGAGGACGCCGACCCCGATTTTGCTAAAAAGGTCAGGCACGGGGACTTCGTGGTGGGGGGCAGCAATTTTGGACTGGGCTCAAGCCGCGAGCACGCCCCGCTCGTGCTAAAGATGGCGGGCGTCAGCGCCATCCTGGCCAAGAGCGCCGCCCGCATTTTCTTCCGTAATTCCATTAATCTGGGGCTGCCCGTCCTTATCTGCAACACCGACAAGATAGATGACGGCGACGAACTGGAAATAGACCTCGCGGCGGGCACGGTGCGGGACGTCACCAATGGCAGCGCCCTGACTTTCGGGAAAATACCGGAAGTCATGCTGAAAATACTCAACGAGGGCGGGCTGATACCCTATATACAGAAACACGGGGATATAAAGGTGTAAATACGAATATCGAATATCGAAATACGAAAGGAGAGGCGGGGGTTTCGGATTTCGTGCTTCGTATTTCGGATTTAGGTGAAAGGACAATAATTTGGGACATAACATCACCCTCATTCCCGGCGACGGCGTAGGCCCGGAAATCACCGAGGCCACGCGGCGCGTGCTGGAAGCCACCGGCGTTAAGTTCAACTGGGAGCTGGCTTACGCCGGGGCGGAAGTCATGGAAAAGCTCGGCACGCCCCTGCCCGACTCCGTTCTCAGGTCGATTAAGAAGAACAAAGTCGCCCTGAAAGGCCCGGTAACCACCCCCATCGGCACCGGCTTCCGCAGCGTTAACGTCGCCATGCGCAAAGCCCTGGACCTCTATGCCTGCGTGCGCCCCTGTAAGACCTATCCCGGCGCTCCCACTCTCTATAAAGACATCGATATCGTCATTATCAGGGAGAACACGGAAGACCTCTACGCCGGAATAGAGTATGAAAAAGGGACGGACGAAGCCGAAGGGCTGATAAAGTTCATTAACCGGCAGAAAGGCGGCGTTATCCGGGAGGACGCGGGCATCAGCATCAAGATGATTACGGAACAATGCACGCGCCGCATCGTCAAGTATGCCTTCGAGTACGCGCGCAGGTATCGGCGCAAAAAAGTCACCGCGGCCCATAAGGCCAACATCATGAAGTTCTCGGACGGGCTTTTCCTGAACGCGGCGCGGGAAGTGGCCAAAGACTACCCGGACATAGGGTTCCAGGACGCGCTCATCGATAACCTCTGCATGCAGCTCGTGCGCCGGCCGCAGGAATACGACGTCATCGTGGCGCCCAATCTTTACGGGGACATCATCTCCGACCTCTGTGCGGGGCTGGTGGGCGGCCTGGGTTTAGCCCCCGGGGCGAACATGGGGGAGGGGATAGCGCTTTTCGAGCCGACCCACGGCAGCGCCCCGAAGTACACCGGTCAGAACAAAGTAAACCCCATGGCGATGATGCTCTCCGGGGTCTTGATGCTGAGGCATATCGGCGAGGCAAAGGCCGCGGACGCGCTCGAAAGGGCCATCGCGGCGGTAATCGCCGAGGGCAAGAGCGTCACCTACGATATGAAGTCGCGCCGCGACGACCCCTCCGCCGTGGGGACATCCCAGGTGGCGGAGGCGGTCATCAATAAGCTTAACGGATAGTATTAGCTAATATAAATCAGGGGTGTCCAAGAGGGGCGAAGCCCCTCTTTTTTTGCCTCATCTCCAATAAAAGCGAGGGAGATTGCCGCGTCCGCCACGGTTTCACCCTCACCCTGCCCTCTCCCATCTAGGGAGAGGGGTATAAGGAAGGTCGATATTACACGGACTCGCAGTGACAATAACGGGGGTCAGGGGGTGAGGTTGAAATTATCAGCTTAAAGGACATTCGCCGCACCTGCCCTGCGAGCAGTAGGTTTTATAGATATGGATGGTCCCCTGCTGGCGCCTCGCCGAGCACACGGCGCAGCGGCTTAAACTCAACTGGCGTCTCATGTGTTTTTCAAGGGTGTTTTCCGTCATTGCCGGGTAGCCATGATACAGCTCCAGGGCCCTTTCCGCCAGTCCCGGACGCAAGACGGCCTGTCCCCAGGCAACGGCAAAAGGCAACAAAACGTTTATCACGATAATCCCCGCCCGGTCCACTCCCAGTAAAGCCGGGACCGGCCGTCCGCCCGGCAGGCCGAAGTCCAGGTTTTTTGCCCAGTATCCTTCGGCGCCGACCATCAGCCAGCCCTCGAGGGCTCTATGTGTCGGTGCGGTTTCCATTTCATTGATGAAAACGGACAGCAGGCCTTCTTCGCGGCAGCGGCAGAGCAGGTAGCTCATCGCGGCGAGGCGCCGTCGCGGCAGGCTCCCCGGCCGGACCTTGAAAGAGTGCCAGTCGTCAGGGGACATGGCCGTTTCTCTCCTGTAAGCCGCCCAGGCATCTTCCAGTTTTACGACCCACTTATCATTCAGGGCGTCTTTACTGTACCGCTCGACCTGCTGCGAAGGCAGCAGCCCGGCCGCGCCCATCAGCAAAGCCTGATAAAGCAACAGGCGTTCCCCCTGAGATACCGACGCGCCCTCTTCAAGGCAGGCCAGCGGCATCCGGCGCGCCAGCTCCATCATGGGAAGTTTGTTCTTCGTATAGCCCAGGGCGCCCGTGATGCCGCGGTAAAGCACCTGGCCCGCTTCTTCATGCGATAATGCTGTCTTAAAAACGTCCACTCTGGAGGCGAACCTCCGGCTCCCGGCTTCATCCAGTACCCTGCCGATGAACCCCTCGCCACGGCTTTCGGCCAGAGTCCGGCAGGGCATCCCAGGGCCTGCGGCGGGAGAAGCGCCGCTCCGGTACCCGGCCGGCTCCTCTACGTATCTGGCCAGCGTCAGGGTCGGCACGTTGAGCCCGTTCTCCAGTGTCACCGGCGCCGTCACATCGTGCCAGTAGACAACGTGGAGAATTACGCGATTATAAACGGAGTTCAAATGGTGATGGTGCCCCCACCAGCTGCTCGACTTAACGTGGACCTCGATATCGCCTTTCCTGAGACCTTCGGCGCCGGTGATGACCGCATCACATAAATCGGCGCCACGGTCATCGTTCAGCCGGCCCGGATAGATAACCCTCACCGGCCGTCCGTCCTCCGTAACCAGGTCGGTGCGTCCCGCGGTGCAGTCCTGCCACATCCTCACCACACAACTTTCCGGTAAAGTGCCGGCCATTCACCTCACCCCTTCAGTCCCCTTCTGTTCTCAGGAGAGGATAAGAAATTCAGGAGGTGCTGGTGTTCTTTTCAAAGGCCCCGCTGAAAAAACCACGATGCTAAAGCCCTAGACCCTCTTAAGCGCCCCCCTGAACAGAGAACCCGACGCGAATTATACCCCAAATACTGCCGCCGATGCGCCCGGGGCCGCGGGCTAACCCGGGCCGGGCAATCGCCGCCGGTAGCGGTACAGCGCTGCCAGAGAGGCTATAGCGTCCTCGTCGCTGGTATAACAGGGGATGCCGACGTCCTGGAAGCCCTGACGCAGCCTGGCGTAGATGCTCCTGTCCCCCAGCGGGCAGACGGCCAGCACGGGCTTGCCCGGGAATTCTTCTCTGACATCGCCGAACAGCGCAGGCACGTCTTTCCCGGCCAGCCAGTCGATGGCGCCCATAACGATAACGGCGGCGTCCACGCCCGCATCCTCGAGGACGGCCCGGGTGACGGTCCGGTAGACCGCTTCGAAGCCGCTGGCCTCGATAGCCACCCAGACATCCACCGGGCTCCTGACCTGCCACCAGTCCGGGTAGACCTTCTTGATTTTGTCCCCGGTGGACGGTGACAGCGCGGCGACCTTGAGCCCGTATTTAAAACAGGCGTCGGCGGCGGTGACGCAGCCGGAGCCGGCCAGGTTGACTATGGCGACCCTGTCCCCCCGGGGCAGCGGCGCATGGACAAAGGCCTTGGTGACGTCCCAGAGGCGTTCAAAATCGCCCACGCGGATGACACCCGCCTGGCGGAAAACGGCATCATAGACTTTATCATCCCCGGCGATGGCGCCCGTGTGCGTGGCCGAAGCCCTGGCACCCCCGGCGGTAACGGCGGACTTGATGACAATTATCGGCTTTTCTCTGGCGATGCGCCGGCTCAGCTCGATAAAGCGGCGGCCGTTCTTAATGCTCTCCAGGTACATCCCGATGATTTTCGTGCTGGCGTCCCGGTTGAAATACTCGAGCATGTCGCTTTCATCGACATCGCAGCGGTTGCCCAGGCAGGCTATCTTACTCACGCCGATTTCGCCGTTTATCAGGGGCAGATAGACGCCGGTAAAGAGCCCGGTCTGCCCGATAAAACCCACCGCGCCCTGCCTGATTTCACCATGGGGCAGGAAGAGGGCGAGGCGACCCAGGCTGGAATTGAAGCGGGCATAGGGATTGACGGTGCCCACGCTGTTCGGGCCCATGATTCTTATACCGGTCTCCGCGGCTATTTCGGCCAGGCTTCGTTCCGCGGCCGCGCCGGCCTCGTTCATCTCGGCAAAGCCGGCGGACTCGATGATGACGGCCTTAATCCCCGCGGCGACGCACTCCCGCACGGATGACACGACCAGCCGGGGCGGCAGCACGATAACGGCGAGCTCCGGCGGCGCCGGTGTTTTCCCCGGTGAAGCATATGAGACCAGCCCCAGTATTTCTTCCGTCCGGGGGTTGACCGGATATATCCTGCCGGGGTAACCCAGCTTCAGCAGGTTCTCGATAACGTTAAAGCCGCCCTTCCCCGGCGTCCGGGACGCGCCGATAACGGCGACACTTTCCGGGGTGAAGAAGGGGTTCAGGCTCTCCATGTTACAGTTATTATCCAACACAGTCCCTTACTAAAGCCGGGTGAACCGGTAAAGGCAGTTAATGGCATATTACACGGAAACGTGTAAGTTGTCAAGCTTTTTCCCGGGGAGGTCCGGCACGGTATTTGAACTTCGCCCTTTCGGCGATGAAAGTCAACAGCGTGGCCGAGGCGCCGCGCGGGCGGTATATACCGGTCTCCCACTCGCTGATGGTCTGCTGGCGCGTTCCCAGTTTCTCGGAAAGCTCGCTCTGGGTCAGGCCCAGGTGCCGCCGCAGGGCCTGGATGCTCTCGCCGTCCCACTGCGGTTTTTTCAGCGGTGCGGCCTTCTTCTTACTCACGCCATGATTTTAATAGATGTTGTGCGGAAGGTCAACAGTAAAGGAATGATTTTTACCTCACCCCCTTAATCCCCCTCTCCTTGAAGGGAGAGGGGGAAGATATAGAAAGAGGGGCTTCGCCCCTCTTAGACACCCCTGAACTATTTTTCTCCTCGCCAAAGAAAGAGGGGGCGGAAGCCCCCTCTTAGACATTCCTGTAATGTGTCAGCCTACATCCCGTAGTCCATGCCGCCCATACCGCCCCCGCCGCCCGGCATCGCCGGAGTCTCTTTCTTCTCCGGGATGTCCGACACCAGCGATTCCGTCACCAGCACCATTACCGCGATGCTGGCGGCGTTCTCCAGGCCGGTGCGCACGACCTTGGTGGGGTCGATGATGCCCTTCTTGACCATGTCGCCAAAGTCATCAGCCTCGGCGTCATAGCCGACCCCCTTCGGGCTCTTTTGCACGGTATCCACGATGACCGAGCCATCTTTGCCGGCATTGGTGGCAATCCAGCGCAGCGGCTCGGTGACGGCCTTGCGGACGACATCGACACCGGTGGCCTCGTCGCCGGAGACTTCCAGTTTGTCGAGTACCTTGATGGCGCTCAGCAGGGCGACGCCGCCCCCCGGCAGGATGCCCTCTTCCACGGCGGCTTTAGTCGCCGAGAGGGCGTCCTCGACGCGGTGTTTCTTCTCTTTAAGCTCGACCTCGGTGGAGGCGCCCACCTTGATAACGGCGACGCCGCCGACCAGCTTGGCCTGCCTTTCCTGAAGCTTCTCGCGGTCGAAGTCCGAGGTGGTCTCCTCTATCTGGGCTTTAATCTGCTTGATTCTGCCCTTAATTTCTTCCTCGGAGCCCTTGCCCTCGATGATGGTGGTGTTGTCCTTGTCGGAGGTGACGCGGCGGGCGCGGCCCAGGTCTTCGACGGTCACCGAGTCTAACTTGCGGCCGACCTCTTCCGAGATGACCTTGCCGCCGGTGAGGATGGCCATGTCTTCCAGCATGGCCTTGCGCCGGTCGCCGAAGCCGGGCGCCTTGACCGCCAGGACGTTGATGGTACCGCGCAGCTTGTTGACCACCAGGGTGGCCAGCGCTTCGCCGTCGACGTCCTCGGCGACGATGAGCAGGTTCTTGGAGACCTGGAGTATCTTCTCCAGGGCGGGGAGGATATCAGCTACCGCCGAAATTTTCTTATCGGTAATGAGGATATACGGGTCCTCGATGACGGCTTCCATCCGCTCGGCGTTGGTGACGAAATAGGCGCTGACATAGCCGCGGTCGAACTGCATGCCCTCGACATACTCAATCTCATACTTGGTGCCCTTGGACTCCTCGACGGTGATAACGCCGTCCTTGCCGACCTTCTCCATCACCTCAGCGAGCAGTTCGCCGATTTCTTTGTCCTTGGCGGTGATGGTGCCCACCTGGGCGATTTGCTCCTTGTCCTTGACCTCGGTGGAGGCCTTTTTCAGCTCCTCGACGATTGCCTCGGTAGCTTTCTGGATGCCCCTCTTCAGTGACATGGAGTCAGCCCCCGCGGCGATGTTCTTGAAGCCGCCGGAGATAATGGCGTGCGCCAGGATGGTCGAGGTGGTGGTGCCGTCGCCGCAGGCGTCGTTGGTCTTGCTGGCGGCCTCTTTCACGAGCTGGGCGCCCATGTTCTCGAACGGGTCGGGCAGCTCGATGTCCTTGGCGATGGTCACGCCGTCATCAATGACCGATGGCGCCCCCCATTTCTTATCGAGCGCCACGCAGTGCCCCTTGGGACCCAGCGTCACTTTGACCGCGTCCGCCAGGGCGTCGATGCCCCTTTTCAGGGAATGCCTTGCGTCTTCGCCGAAAATTATCTGTTTGGCCATATTCTTCTTCCTCCTGTTCCTTTTCCGGAAGGGCTACTTGCCCTTCTTGGCTAAAATATCGCTCTCGCGCAGGATGATGAGGTCCTCGTCGTCGACCTTTATTTCCGTGCCGCCGTACTTGGCGTAGATGACCCGGTCGCCGACCTTGAGGTCCATGGGAATCCTATTGCCGTCATCATTGAGTTTTCCCGGGCCTACCGCTATAATTTCTCCCTCCTGGGGTTTTTCTTTGGCTGTATCCGGCAGGTATATCCCGGACTTGGTCTTTTCTTCCTTCTCGATGGGTTTTACCAGGACCCGGTCAGCCAGTGGCT
>CAYTZI010000086.1:0-9793 GCA_964442335.1 uncultured Dehalococcoidaceae bacterium
CCAGCTTTTTCTCCCAGGCGGCGGGGAGCATCGCGGCAACGGTCAGCAGGCCGAGGGGTGGATAGGTGGTCTTCTTGGAGACAAACCTGAGAGCGTGCTTAAAGCTCCAGAACGTGACGGGAAACTGGGGATAAACCATTAATATCTTCATTAAATATTCCTTAATTCGAATTTATTTATAGTATACCACGTTTTGTATTAAGGAAATATGAAGGCCTACGAAATAACGAGGGGGGTATCAGATTACTAAAAATCCCAAGAAAACCAGGATTGTCCAGATAACGAACACTATCCACGCCAGTCCTATCATCCCCAGCACCAGCCCGGCTATAGCCATTCCTTTGCCTTTCAGTGCGGGGTTATTGCCGAAATGGGGTAAGGCGATGATACTGAATATTATCGCCAGTACAGATAGCAAAGGCCCTAAGAAAAATCCGGCGATGCCGCAGACCAGCGAAGCCGTGGCCATGCCGCTGGTGCACTGTGCCGCCTCACCCGCGCTAACTTCCGTCGCTGCGACGGGCGTTCCGCACCTGGAGCAGTAATTAGCCCCTTCCTGTATCTGAGCGCCGCACTTGGTACAGAACATCCGGGCTTCACCTCGCTATATAACGTTCGAGGAATATTTAAGGTCTATCAACCAGTCATTATATCACACGGATTAAGCATTCGTTATAGGTGCAGGCACTCCCGCCTGAAGAGCCTTTAAAACCCCCTCCAGTACCCCCCTCCACCCTCTTCCCACTTTCTTGTAATTAATCTTTATCTGCGTCCGCCCCACGGAAACGCTGTCCCGAGGGAGTGAGGAAAGCCTCGCGCCGTCGAAGGGCATGCCCTGGAAACGCCTGATTACTATCTCGCCCTCCTCGGTCGTTATCGTCTCTATTCCGGCTCTGGCCGCCGTCAGCTTTATTCTCACCGCGTAGATGAGGTTCTCCACCTCCGGCGGCGGCTTCCCGAAGCGGTCGGTATAGTCGTGCAGGACGTCCGCCAGGCTGTCCGGCGAATCGATGTCCGCGAGCGTCCGGTAAAGCTCCAGCCGCGTGTCCACGTCAGGCACGTAGTGTTCCGGTATGAAAGCGTCCAGCGGGAGGTCCACGGACGGCGGCGGCAGGCGGGGCGGCGGTTTTTCTTTGCCCGCCATTACCGCTTTCTGTTCCTCTACGGCCTCGGCTAACAGTCTGGTATACAGGCTGAACCCGATGGCCGTGATATGGCCGCTCTGCCTCGGACCCAGCAGCGTGCCCGCGCCGCGTATCTCCAGGTCTTTCATCGCTATCCCGAACCCCGCCCCCAGCTCCGTGGCTTCATAGATTGTGCGCAGGCGCTGGTGGGCGAGAGGGGTCAAACGCTTGCCTTTATCGTAGAGAAAATAGGCGTAAGCGAGGTTGGCGCCCCTACCCACCCTTCCCCGCAGCTGGTAGAGCTGCGTCAGCCCGAACTTGTCCGCCTTGTTCACTATCAAAGTGTTGGCGTTGGGCATATCCAGGCCCGATTCGATAATCGTCGTGCAGACCAGTACGTCCACCTCGCCCCTGGTGAAGGCGGTCATTACCTTTTCGAGCTGTTCCTCCGGCATCTGCCCGTGCCCGATGGCTATCCGCGCTTCCGGCACGAGCTCGCGGAGTTCGGCGGTAACCATGGCGATGCTCTGTACCCGGTTGTGTAGGAAGAAGACCTGCCCGTTGCGTTCGAGCTCTCTTAAAATAGCCTCCCTTATCAGGTGGTCGTTGTTCTCCGCGACGTATGTCTTGACGGGGAGCCGGGCTTCGGGCGGCGTTTCCATCGTGCTCATGTCCCGGACGCCCACCAGCGACATGTGAAGGGTGCGCGGGATGGGGGTGGCGCTGAGGGTCAGCACGTCCACCTCGCGGCGCATTTTCTTGAAGTGCTCTTTGTGGTTGACGCCGAAGCGCTGCTCCTCGTCGATGATGAGCAGCCCGAGGTTCTTGAAAGTCACGTCTTTCTGTAGTAGCCGGTGCGTGCCGATGCAGATATCCACCTTTCCTTCGGCCAGTCCGGCGATGATTTCCCGCTGTTCGCGTTCGGAGCGGAACCGGCTGAGCGCTTCTACTCTGATCGGGAACGCCTCCAGTCTCTCCAGGAAGGTGGCGTAGTGCTGCTGGGCGAGCACGGTGGTGGGCACGAGCACGGCCACCTGCCTTTCGTCCATGACCGCTTTAAAAGCCGCCCGGATGGCCACCTCCGTTTTGCCGTAGCCGACGTCCCCGCATACCAGCCGGTCCATTGGCCGCGGCTTTTCCATGTCCTCCTTGACCTCCCGTTGCGCCTCGAGCTGGTCGGGCGTTTCGACGTATGGGAAGGCGGACTCCATTTCCTGCTGCCAGAGCGTGTCGCCGGAGAAGGCTAAGCCCGGCACGACCTCCCGCGCGGCGTACAGGGCCAGCAGGTCCTGCGCCAGGAGCTCCGCCGCTTCTTTAGCCTTTTGCTTGGTGCGGACCCATTCCTGGGTGCCCAGCCGGCTCAGCGCCGGGGCCCTGTCCCCCGCCCCCACGTAACGGCTGACCCTGTCTATCTGGTCGGTGGGTACGTACAGGATGTCCCCGGCGGCATAGCGTAAAATCAGGTATTCTTTCTCCGCCCCCGACGTCTTCAGCGTGGTAACGCCGGTGAACTTCCCTATGCCGTGCTCGACGTGTACGACGTAGTCATCGGGGATGATATCTATCATCAGCTTCTGACGCGGCGCGGGACGTTTTATTACCAGCCGTCGCTGCTTGACGAAGCCGAATATCTCGGCGTCGGTGAAGAGATAGGTCTCCCCGCCCATTACCCACCCCTCCGGCAGCGACCCCTGTACCAGTGTCAGGCAGCCGGGTCCTGGCGCCTCGGTAACGTCTTCGACGGGCGCGGCGGCGATTCCTTCCCCGGTGAGCAGCTCGGAGAGCCTGCTTGCCTGATGGCTTACGATAACGATGCGTTTCCGTCCGGCCAGAAGCTCCGCGGCCTTCTTCAGAAAGACGGGCAGTCGCCCGGCGTACAGGGGGGCGGAGATGAAGTCCAGCGCCTCGGCGTCGCCCCAGGCGTTTAACTTCAGGGTCGGACGGTCGTTCAGCCTCGATTTTACCTCGTCCCATGTAAAGTAGGGTCGGGGGTAGCTACGCGGCAGCTCGCCGCGCTCAAGTCTGGACGAGCGGAGCTGCGCTGCTTCCGCATCGAAGTCCCCCGCCGCCTGCTCGATTGATAATGGCTCGTCGTAAATTATCAGCGTGCCGGAGGGAAGAAAGTCCGCTAGGCTGCCGCTGTTGAAAAGCGGGGCATAATACTGCACCTCCGGCGGCATCTGCCCGTCTAGAAATAGCTCTATATCGCGCTCGAGCTGCTGTTTCGTGTCCTCGGTGCATCCGGACGGGTCGAGGCTTCGTAAAATTTCTTCCAGCTTGCTTTTGTCCGTTCTACGCGGGACTAAAAGCTCGGTGGCCGGCCCTATCGATATCGAATCGAGCCTTTCGGTGGAGCGCTGGGTGGCGGGGTCGAACCGGCGGATGCTTTCCACGTTGTCCCCGAAAAACTCCAGGCGGACGGGAGACCCGGAGGTGGGCGGCCATATGTCTGTTATTCCGCCGCGCCGGCTTGCCGCCCCCGGCACTTCGACGATGTTCTCGATGCGGTAGCCCATTTTCTCCCAGTCGCTCATCAGGGCCAGCGGCTCTCTGGTCATGCCGGTTTCTACGGTATGGCAGGTCGATGTGAAATCATGAAAGGATGCTGTCTTCGACATCATTGCCGCCGCCGAAGCCACGATGAACGGGTGGTGCGCATCGCTCTCATCAGCGCCGCAGCCCGCCAGCGTTGAGAGCACCCGGACCCTGTCCATTTCGGTGGTGGTGTCGGATGCCAGTCTTTCATAGGGCAGGACGTCCGGCTCGGGGAAAAGCGTTACCCGGGCTCCCGGCGCCCAGCTGGAAAGCTGCTCCTGGAGCTTGCGCGCGCCCTCCGGCTGCGCCGTGATTAACAGCACGGGCTTCTCTAAACATTCATAGAGAGCCGCCGCCAGGTAGGCCCGGGCGGCTTCCGGCACTACTACTGCGCTTTCCCCGCGCTGCGCTATGCTTTCTTTAACGCCACGGAAGGCCGGCAGCGGTTCAATCAGCGTCAGTAATTTTTGTAAATCGGGCATCTTTCTCCAAACACCTATAGGGCTCGTCCGTAAAATGGGCCAGCCCGATATCTAATTGTAGCATATCGAGGGTGTTGATTGCTTTTTGTTTTTCGGTGCCGGCCTTACCGCTTATTCTTCCTGGAATACCGGCGTCAGACACCGGCCCTGATTTGTTATGAAATTGTAATGTATTCTCGGGCTTTTTACTGGAACTGTAACATCGGCTGCCTTATAATAGGAACGGATAGGGTCAGACATAAATTGAGACCATGACCGGAGAACCAGAAAAAAAACGCGTGCTCGTCGTCGATGACCATCCGGACGTGTTGATGTTTATCGAAATCGACCTAAAGTTGCGCGGTTTCAAAGTTGCCAGTAGCTGCTCCAGCGCCCAGGCGCTCGAGATGATGAGTTCGTTTAATCCGGATATACTTCTGCTCGATATGATCATGCCCGGCGTGGATGGTTTCGAGATGCTGAAGCAGTTGCGGACTTTTTCGGACTTGCCCGTGATCGCTTTCAGCGCCAGCCCCGGGAATCAGGACCGGGCTCTACAGTCAGGCGCCAGCGCCTTTATGCACAAGCCGTTTGACCCCGACGAAATGGCAAGAAAAATACAGTCGTTCCTGAAATAACCGGCCTGCGGATTTCACGCGCTGTCTTTACTGATTGGCAGCGTGAAATAGAACGTCGAGCCTTTGCCCGGCTCCGACTCCACCCGTATCTGGCCCCCCTGGGCCTCCACCAGTCTCTTGCAGACCACCAGCCCCAGCCCCAGCCCCTGCTCTCTGCTCCCCAGCCGTTCGAAAGGCTCGAAAATCCTTTTCTGTTCCTCCACCGATATGCCGGTGCCGTTGTCGGCTACCCCCGTCACTACCATCCTCTTTTCTTTTATGGAGAATACCCTTATCACGCTTTTTTCGGGAGAATATTTGATGGCGTTCTCGAGCAGGTTGTAAAGTATTCTCTCCATCCGCACCGGGTCGGCCTGGACCGGCGGCAGTTCATCGGGGAACTCCAGCAGGAATGTCCGGTCTTCCCGCGCTTTCAGTCTCTCGATGATATTCTTGGCGATTTCGGGAACACTGACCGTTTCCGTGTGGAGCTGCAGTCGGCCCGCCTGGTACCTCGAAAGCTCGAGCAAATTTTCCAGGATGGCGGAAAGCGATTCCGCGCCGTCGATGGCGTTTTGCAGGAGAATCTCTCTGTCTTCGGGTGAAATGTGTTCCGATACCGCGGTCCGCAGCGAGCCGGTAATGACCGTCATGGGCGTGCGGAGCTCGTGCGAGACCAGCCCGATAAACTCGTCCTTGAGCAGCTCGGCCTTTTTCCGCTCGGTGATGTCCTGCCCCTGCGCAATGGTGGCGACGACTTCACCGTCTTCTGTGTAGAGGTTGGCGGAGTTCCAGAGCAGGATGCGCACGCTACCGTCCCGGTGGACGATGGGTATTTCCACCACTTCCAATCTCTCCCCGTAGGTGGCTTCCTCGATATGCTTCGTGGACTCATCGCGGCTGTCCTCCGGGAACAGGATGTCCAGTTTTCCTCCTATTACCTCCTCCGCGGTGCGCCCGGTTATTCGCTCGAAGGCTCGGTTAAACCGTGTAATACCGTAGTCGGGGTTCCAGACGATGATAGGGGCGTTGGCGTAGTTGAACAGATTGTCCAGGTAGTCCCGCGTCTCACGCAGTTCACTGGTGCGTTCCTGGACGCGTATCTCCAGTTCGTTATACACTTTGCGCAGCGCCACCTGAGCTTCTTTTTGTTCGGTAACGTCTATCCCCACTTCCATGATGAGCGGCGAGCCGTCGGCGTCGGTAAAGGGAAAGTCGGAAATATCGTAGTTGCGCCCGTCCGGCCCCAGCCACTCCCAGTGGTGTGCCGTGCCGGTCTTCAGGACTTTATATGTTTCGCAGTTTTCACAGGGCTCGGTGCGGTGAAAGAGGTATTCGAAGCACCGCTTCCCGCCGGACTCCCCGAAACGCTCCCGGAAAAATTTGTTCGCAAACGGCACGTGGTAGTCCGGGGTCAAAAGAACAACGTAGACCGGCAGCATCTCCAGCACTTCGTTGAAACGCCGCCTTTCCGCATTGACGCTTTCGCGGGCCAGCTTGTGCCCGGTGATTTCCGTCTCCAGCGCCTTATTGGTTTCCGCCAGTTCCGCGGTGCGTTCCTGCACGCGCGCTTCCAGTCTATCGTAGGATTTTTGCAGCGCCTCTTCTATCTCTTTACGCTCGGTGATGTCGTGCACCATGCCCAGGGAACGGATGATTTTTCCGCTTTCATCCTTGACGTGCTGGCATTTTTCGTGGACGTACCGTACTTCTCCATTATCTTTCCTGATGATTCTGTGCTCTATCTCGTAGCTGTCCCTTCCTTCCGCTACCGAGCCGGAGTAGGCATTGTCTACCGCGGCGCGGTCATCGGGGTGTACGGCTTCCAGGAACGCTTCATAGGTGGCCTCGAACTCCTGGGGTTTTTGTCCGAAAATGCGGTATATTTCGTCCGACCATGTCAGAACGTTGTTTATAAGGTCGAGCTCCCAGCTCCCCAGGTGGGCTATCTCCTGCGACCGCTTTAGTCGCTCCTCGCTCTCTTTGAGTGCCTGTTCGGTCTCTTTTCGTTCCGCAATCTCCCTGGTCATGTCCAGATTTACTTTCTCCAGCTCGGCGGTGCGCGCTTTGACCAGCTCTTCAAGGTGCCCCCGGTAGGAAACGGCTTCCGCTGTCCTTTTACGCAGGCTCGCCGACAGGTAGCTGATGGTTACGCCCACGAAGAGAAAGACCAGCACAATCGGCACCACCTCGATAGCGAAGGAAAAAGTATGCAGCGGCGTGAGGAAATAATAGTCGTACGCGAACAGGCTCAGGATGCAGCACAATATCGATGGCCCCAGCCCGAACACGGTTGCTGTGATTACTATGGAAAAAATGTAGAGGATGGGTACATCGGCGGGGATTACATCGGGTTTCGCCAGCTCTTTCAGCCAGGTGGACAGCGCTACGAGCGCCGCCGCCAGGAGATACCCGCCCCACAGGTTGAACTTGATATTTTTTAACGCTCTGTTAATTAACGTATCTTCTTTCCTTGCATCTCCGTAAATGCAATTTTATCATTTCGGTGGTCATAACTCAAAATTATCAAAAAAAAGGAAGGGGGCTTTAACCCCCTCCCGGTTTGGCCTGTAAGACTATGGTTATTTCGTCAGCGCTATGTCCCCCAGGTTGATGTCTTTCTCCGCGTTGAGCTTATCGAGCGTCTTTGCGGCGAACCCCTTCGCCTCAATCTTCAGGTTGTATACGCCTTCTTCGAGCCCGTGGAACCAGAAGTCCCCGAAACCGTCCGTGGCGACCGTCTGTTTCGCTTTGCCTCCCGGCCCGGTGAGGGTGCAGGTTGCCCCTATCACCACCTCTTTTTCCACCGGGTCGTAGACGGTGCCGGCGATGAACTTCTTGGGGATGTTCAGGTAGTAGCATCGCGGCTTGGCGCCCAGCTCCGGGTTGAGCACCTCAGCTTTGTCGATCAGGTCTTTAAACTCTTCTTCCTCCCCGAACTTTATCGCCTCGGTGGGGCAGGCGTCCGCGCAGCGCGGTATCTTCCACTCGCCACTATCGAGAAGGTGGGCGCAGCCGGTGCATTTCTGCGCCAAGTTCAGGTCCTCGTTGAAATATATCCTCCCCCAGGGGCAGGCGTCCACGCACAGCTTGCAGCCGGTGCACTTCTCCGGGTTGATGATGACCAGCCCGTCGTCCCTTTTATATATTGCCCCCTCGACCGGACAGGCCGGTATGCACGGCGCTTCGTCGCAGTGGAAGCAGGGCATGGGTATGTAGTGCATCTTTACCTTCGGCACCGTGCCGCGGATAAACTCGTTCTGCTTCATCCAGAACTGTCCCGTGTCCGGCTGCGGCTTGGCGTAAGGCGTCCAGTCGTTGCCCACGTGCTCATCCTTGCAGGCTATCTGGCAGCTGTAGCAGCCGTTGCAGATTCCTACGTCGATAACGAATACTTTACCCATTTTAGATGCCTCCTTCTATCCAGGCGTTGAAACGCAGGCCGGACGCCTGGTCGTACTCTCTCTTGAAAGCGGCGTCGAACGCCTCCGGGTCCATCTTGCGCCAGTCCTCGTAGTCCCTCTCGGTGACCCTCTGGACGTCGACCAGGTAGCCGCTGGTGGCCTGGCCGACCGCGTTCCTCGAGGAGACGCCGTATGGGGCGATGGTGTTGATGGCCCCGCCCCGGTCCACCCATCCCGGCACGAGCGGGTCATGCCGCGCCCCGTGGTCGACGTATGCCACGCCGGACATTATCCTCTCGGTTATGTAGGCTCCTACCAGCACGATCCCTCTCTCGTTAAATACCTTGACGATGTCCCCGTGCTTGATGCCTCTCTTTTCCGCGTCTACCGGGTTTATCCAGATGGGCTCGTATTTATAGCCGTCTCTGGCCAGTATTTTACAGGTTGGCGCTTCCCGCGTCCAGGTGATGTCGTCGCCCTGGGCGTGGGTCCGCCACCGGCCGTGGTTGCTCATCAGCAGCAGCGGGAACATGGCCGCCCTCTCGCTGGATATCCTTTCGTCGTGGGTCTCGCTCTTCTCTATCCACTTGGGAATCGGCGGTCTCTCTTTATCGTCCGGGAAGTGCTCGGCGAGCCTTGCGGAGTAGAACTCTAAAAGTCCCGTGGGCGTCTTCAGCGGGTTGTTCTTGGGGTCTTCGTAGAACTTCCTGAAGCCGGGCGGGTCGTTCTCCCAGTCTTTGGCCGCCGGGAAGACGAAGTACTTTTTATCGAGGAACTCCTCCCAGGAAATCATGTTGTGTATTTCCATGTCGTCGAAGACCTGTTTCTGGAGGTCGCGTGTTGTTTTGTTCTCGCTGAACTTATCGGCGTAGCCCAGCTTCTTGGCGACCTCCAGCACGACCTCGTAGTCGCTTTTTGACTCGCCGACCGGCATGACGGCCTGCTCCATGATGGCCATGCTGTGGAAGTTGACGCCCTGCCGCACGTTGGTGACGATGTCCTCCACCTCCAGCGTGGTGTTGGAGGGCAGTATGATATCCGCGATGAGGCAGTCGTTTTCCAGCCACGGGTGCTGCGCCACGACCGTCTCAATCTTGGGGTTCCTGAACGCGTCGATGGTCCAATTGCCGTGGTTCCAGCAGGTGATGCGGCAGGGAGTATCCGTCCATATCATGTGTATTTCGTACCCGCCCTTTTCCAGCGGGTAGGTGTATTTGACGAACTGGTCTTCCGTGGGCGTCTCGATGGCGCCGGAGCCCCAGAACGTTAGCGGCGGGTTCTCTATCGCCTGCTGTATCCAGGTCTTGGGGATTAGCTGCTTCCCCCACGCCCGGATTGTCGTGGCGACGGGCTTGGTGATGCGCTCGCTGAGCTCCGGGTTGTAGAACCGCGTGCTGCGCAGTCCCTCCGCCCTCGGCATTCCCGTGTACGTTATCTGGCTCTGGTGCACGCCGGGCCCCCCGAGCCCCTGCATCCCCAGCAGTATGCATTCGAGGCGGCCGGGCTCGTGGGAGAAAGGCCCTCTCACGTAGCTCCCCCCGAAGTAGTGCGCTATCGACGTGATTTTCTTGGCCCATTCCCTCGCCAGCGCTTTTATCGTCCATTCGGGGACACCGCACTTCTTTGACGCCCACGTCGGCGTCTTGGGCACG
>CAYTZI010000087.1:0-9493 GCA_964442335.1 uncultured Dehalococcoidaceae bacterium
TGCGTAAAATTACGCTGGATTTTGAGCCCGATATGTGCAACGCCGGGCTGCCGACCTCCGGCAATGCCCTCGAAGCCCTGGGCGTGACGAACCGTTTGTGGCCCGGCGGACCGCTGCCGCCCGACTACGGCTACCAGTTCGTCGAGGGCGAGTACATGAAAGGGGATGAGTACGACCTTTTCCTGAGTGACCCGTCCGATTTCGTGGTGCGCTGTTTCCTGCCGCGGATGTATCGCGCCCTGGCGCCGCTGGCTAAATTGCCGCCCCTCGGCGTTTTGTTCTTCGGCTTCGAAGGAATCACGCCTGTGTTAGCTACGAAAGAGTTCGCCCGGATGGCGAGGGCTCTGGAACGGGCCGGACGCGAGACGAGAAAATTCAGAAAGACCATCGGGGATTCCTATGAAGAGCTGGCGCAGCTGGGCTTCCCGGCGTTCGCTCATGTGGGCACCGGCGGTGTCGGGGGCGCGCCCTTCGATACCGTCTCCAGCTTTCTGCGCGGCATGAAGGGCTCGATGCTGGATATGTACCGGCAGCCCGAGAAGCTCCTCCGGGCCTGCGATATGATACTGGAGAGGCGCATCGCCCTGGCCAGGCCGGCCGACCCGAAGAAGCGGGGTAATCCCAAGAGGACCGGTATGCCCCTCTGGCGCGGCGATAAGTCCTTCATGTCCGATAAGCAGTTCGAGAGGTTCTACTGGCCCGGACTGAAGAAGGCGTTGCAGGCCACTATCGACCTCGGTTATGTGCCGGTGCCGTTCTTCGAAGCGAAGTTCGGCGACCGCCTGGAGCGCCTGCTGGAGCTGCCCAAAGGCAAGATAATCGCCTCCGTGGAACACATGGACGCCGTCCGGGCTAAGGAGATTCTTCAGGGCCACACCTGCGTCTTCGTCCGCGGTCCTTTGTCATCGAAGGTGTGGTCTCTCCGTCAGGTAGAGGAATATACAAAAGAACTGATGGACAAATGCGGTCGGGGTGGTGGGCTTATCGTTAACGTCAAGCTGCCGGACAAGGGCACCAAAGAAGCCTACCGGAAAATGCTGGACTCAATAAGAAAACACGGCAGGTACTAGCCGCAACGCTTGGTGTGTCATTGAAAGAGTGTTAGAATAGAGTTAGCGTAAGTAGAAATGAAAGTGACATTCATTCATGGCCTGGGAATATAAAATCGTGCAGGGACCCAAGGAGAGAGAGCTTAACAGGATAATTACCGAAGATGAGCTCAATAGGTTCGACGCCCATGGTTGGGAACTGCTGACGGCGTTTTCCTTGGGGGGCGGGCAGGGCGGTACCGGTCGGCAGGAGAGCGAGAGGGTATACTATATTTTCCGGCGTGCCAGGAAATAGGACTGATTACAAAATCACCAGAGCAATATATGTATAATACCTAACGCATTTTGCTGATCTGCCGAAGGGAGCTTACCGTATTTTGATAGTTTACTCTGGCATCAAGACTTACGCTGTCTTCCGCGTGGTGGTTATCTCTGGGAAAACACCCCATTTTTAGAGCTCTTCTGCCTGCATTGTCTTTAGCCTTGGCCTGCTCCATCCAGATTTTCCTCGTGGCTACCCAGAAATAGTCTTTTTCTTCTTTGTGAACCCAGGCGAAAGCGCCCATTTCACTGTGAACATCTGAGCTGAATTTATTCAGACTGTAGGTGTGGTCGTTGGCCCTGGCATAATGACAGCCAATATCTCTGGCAAGCTGCTTGACGAAGTCTTCATCCCGTTCGACAAACGCCATTTTTTTCATAGGCTTTTTTATCATTGTTGACGGTTTCCTTTCCGGTGCATGCGCATATTCTAAAGATATATGGGCCGGGGTAATCCCCAGCCCATATAGTCTCGCAACTCAGTCGGAGTTACCTGCTGGCTCTTATCTTGCGGAAGCAGTCGCTGCAGTATACCGGTCTGCCCTGGCGGGGCTCGAAAGGTACTGAAGTTTCCTTGCCGCAATCGGCGCAAACGGCGGGGAACATCTGGCGTGGGGATGAAGAACGGTAGCCGCCGTTTCCATAGCTATTGCCGTTGTTCCCGTAGCGCTCCGCTTTCCTCGCCTGACGGCACTCGGGGCAGCGTTTGGGCTCATTGGTATAGCCTCTCGTCTGGAATTGCTCCTGTTCCTCGGCGGTAAAAGTAAATGAATTGCCGCAGTCGGAACACGTGAGGGTTTTATCCTGAAAACTCATTGGATGCCCTCCTCTCTTAATAATTTAGTTAGAGTCCGGGTCATCCAATGCTTGATATAAACCTGAATGGATTTTAGGAAGCCTGCGTTGACCTAAACTGGAACTATATATTAATTATATACTAAACAAAAGAAATAAACAAGCTGTCAAGTTTGGGAGGTTTTTATTCGGTGGTGGGCGGTGGTGTACAATAGGCAGAACTTTTGAATTGGTGCTTACTCTGACATTTAACAGGAATGAAACATAAAACAAATTATTGTTTAACCCAAACACTATTTGAATGATTGACTAGCAGCTTTTAACGTAGCATAATACGTATATCCTAAGCACAGGTTGTATTTCGATAGAAGGAATAAACAAATAGCACACTTTAAATCAATAGCTTCAACTATTAGGAGCTTAAGTAATGGGGAAAATAGGAAAATACAGTTCCGTTTTGCCCGCCCAAGCTATTCCCGCTCGCATTGTGATAGGTGTCACCGGTCACCGGAAACTCAATAACGAACCTGCACTTACCAATGCCATCCGGTCAGCCATTGATAGCATCAGGCAAATGGTACCACCGTTAAGGAACACTCCTTTACTCTTGTGTGTTTTATCCCCGCTTGCCGAAGGCGCTGACCGACTCGTTGCCCGGGAGGTTCTCAAAATTCCGGAAGCAGTACTAGAGGTAGTTCTACCCCTGGAGAAGAACGACTATATGGCGGACTTTGAGACCGAGGAGTCCCGAAAGGAATTCGCAACATTACTTTCTCAAGCAAAGAGTGTCAGAACACTTTCATCCAGAGGTAGCCGGACCGAAGCGTATGAAAAGGCCGGGCGAGATGTGGTTGACCAGTGCGATGTACTTATCACCCTTTGGGATGGCAAAGCATCGGCTGGTAAAGGCGGCACTCAGGAAATAGTTCACTACGCCATTGATAATCGATGCCCTCTGATCTGGATACACGCTGAAAATCCCGCTCAAATAGAGGTTAAAAAGGGACGAGGCCTTGACCCAAAGCCATTTCGCGACCTCGATGAATATAACTCAGAGTGTGTTAACTCCGTTAAGTTTGAGACCCGGTTAAAACAAGAGGTTACATTTTTCATGGCTCAAGCTGAGCGTGCCAAACTACCTTCGGACAGGTTGCGAGCGACCGTGGAATACATCCTGCGCCATTACGTCCGCGGGGATATATTAGCCTTGTACTATCAACACCTTTATTACCGGGCGGAGAGCCTGGTTTATTCATTGGCCTCAGCGGCTGTAATCATAGCAGCTTTCCAGATTCTCTTCGTGCCTGACCGGCCAGTAATACTGATATCCGAAATAATATTGATGCTAGCCGTGTTGTCAATCGTCTGGGTAGGTCACCGCCAACGTTGGCATAACAAGTGGATAGACTATAGATTCCTGGCGGAACGGTTTCGTTCGGCATTATTCATGGCTGTGGCAAATATGGACGTGTCCATGTTAAGACCGCCCCGTCATTTGAGCCTCGCCTATTCACCCAAAGACTGGAAGGTAATTGCCTTTATTTCAGTCTGGTCTCAGAGACCTCGGTGGCAAACATCGGGTTCTTTAGTGCTCGAGGAAGTAAGACATTTTTTATGTGAAGGATGGGTTGAAGACCAGATCCTTTACCATGATAGCATTCATAAACGCCACCATCGAAGACACCAGCGGATGGCCCTTGCCAGCTATGTTCTGTTTGGACTGACTATCTGCGTGGCGCTGCTCCATGTGCTTGATATCGGCTCCCATTTTCTAGAGACTGTTTTTGCCTTCATGGCTGTGATATTTCCAGCGGTTGCCGCCAGTATAACTGCCATACGGACACACCGGGACTATTTGAGAAACTCAATGCGTTCGGAGGAGATGGCACGCCATCTTAAAGAGCTTAAGGGTAAAATGGACAAGGCGCAGGATCTCGCTGAATTCTTTACCCTTGTCAAAGAAACCGAGGAAACTATGCTCCACGAGAACGAAGACTGGCGCGTGGTGATGCGGTTTCACTCGATAGAGCCAGCTTAAGTGTAAAATAGCCAGGTAGCTTCAATATAATAATGTGGCGGACATTGAAAGTAACTGAACATGGCCCATGATATTTTTATAAGCTATGCATCCCGGGATAAAGTGGTTGCCGATGCGGTTTGTGCCACCCTGGAGAGCAGGAAAATCCGCTGCTGGATTGCTCCACGAGATGTGTTAGCGGGGCAACCTTACGCGGAGTCCATCCTTGACGGAATAAGCAGGAGCCGTGTTTTCGTTTTAGTATTTTCCTCAGATTCAAACATTTCTCAGCAGGTGTTACGTGAAGTTGAAAGAGCCGTAAGCAAAGGTATCCCCATTCTTCCATTTCGTATAGAGGATGTGGAACCCACGAAATCAATGGAGCTTTTTCTTAGCGCTACTCATTGGCTCGATGCGCTAACGCCGCCACTCGAAAGGCATTTGCAGAGACTTGCTGATACGGTAGAAATGCTGTTGACAAGTGAAACTGAGATGCCGCCCAAAGCGGAGTCAGCACCACCTCCACCTGAGTCAGCTATCGAGGTCGAAAAACACAGGAAACGCCGGCGGCCAATCTACATGCTAATAGCGTCAGTAGCGATAGTTATAGTTGCCGTAATCGCGGTTTATCTTACCGGCGGTTTCGGCGGAGGTGATAAAGAGAAGACAACCGGTCTGTTACCGGATCCCACTCCCAGTACCGCGTCTACAGCCACTCCGACAAGCACTCCAGCAGCAGAGGAAGTGCTATACCCACCAACCAAGGATAAAATCATTATTGGTGTGGCCAGACCTTTCTCAGGCGAATTATCTTTTTTAGAAGAGTATGCATTTGGGCCAATCTACAAAATGTGGGTTGAGGAGGTCAATGCCAGGGGTGGGATATATGTGGAGGAGTATAGTAAAAAATTACCCATAGAACTAAAGGTATATGACGATACCAGCGATTTGGGCACGATGATGACACTGCTGGAGCGATTAATGGTAGAGGACAAGGTTGACTTTGTGTTATCTCCCGCTGGCACCGATTTTATCAATGCTGCCGCCCCTATATTCAATAAGTACGAGTATATACTAATGGGAATGGAAGGTGGCTCAGCGAGCACCAGGGAGCTTATTCCTGGTCTTCCCTACTTCTTTAACGTCCTGAATTTTTCAGACCACAACCAGGTACCGGTTTTAGCGGACCTTCTTGAGAAATGCGGTGTTAAGACAGTGGCTATTATCTTCGTCGATGACGTCTATGGTATAGATTATTCCAGAGCGGCCATTCCGGAACTGGCGCGGAAGGGAATTGATGTAATTTCGGTGAAGAGCGTACCGCCTGGGATAAATGACTTATCTGCAATATTACAGGAGGCCAAGGCGGCTGAGGTCGATGCCTTTCTGTCTTTCACCTATCCTGATACGTGTATCCTTGCCACTACTCAATCAATGGAAATTGGCTTTAATCCCGACGTCTTTCTACTCGGTCCCGGGGGCAATTTCGCCTTTTATAAAGACCTATTTGGTGCCGATGTGGTTGAGGGCGTAATGGCCTGGGGTGCCTGGAATGAGAAATCCTCTCCCGCAGCCGCCGCATTCCATGATAAATTCCTGGCGCGCTATGATGAAGGGATATTTGATTACTGGGGACAACTGACCTATTGGAGTGCCCTGCAATTTTTCGAGCAGGCTATCGAGAAGGCGGGGACCCTTGACCAGGCAGTCATAAGGGATATAATGGCCACCGAGACGTTTGATACGTGTCTGGGGCCTACCTGGTTTGACGGCGGACTCCTGGCAGTTGAATGCTATCCCGGGCAGGTTGGCCAGTGGCAAAACGGGCAGTTTGAAGTCATTGACCCTGGAAAGAAGCGTACCGCAGAGCCTATCTACCCCAAACCTGAGTGGCCAGGTGGGACGCCCTCGGCCGGGCTGCTCTATGAAGACGACTTCAGTAATCCAGTCGGCGGCTGGTCACAGGAATCCGTAAAAGATTACGACAAAATTTACAATGATGGCGAATACCATATCTCGGTAAAAAAATTAAGCTGCGCAGTCTGGGTATGGAATCATTGGCAGGGACCATTTGACGATTTTTCTTTGGAGATAGATGCCAGGCTGGTAGGCGAACCAGCTGGAGGTGCCTATGGTCTGATTTTCCGTCTTCAAGACATCAATACCTACTCCCGTTTCATAGTCTGGGAAGATGGCTATTACCTTGTAGGAACAGATACCAAGGGCGTGTGGACTGAGCTACAGGGCAAGACAAAGTCAGCCTTTATTAACCAGGGTAATAGCACAAACCACCTAAAAGTAGTCTGTCAGGGCAACAACATAGAGGTATATGTTAACGGTCATCATCTGACTACTGTCACCGATGATTCTTTTACCGGGGGATACGTGGGAATGATCGTAGAGTCGTCCGAATCTGGTGCCGATGTCGCCTTTGATAACCTTAAGGTATATCGCCTTGATTAAATGTTCACGCCAAAGTAATAATAGTGAGATTCGGAACTAAGACACAACGGAGCGGTTCAATGAACATACCAAAAACCAAAATAGCTATCGTTACTGGGGATGTAACCATCGACTGGAATATTGCCAGGGTGCGGCGGACGGATGGCATGGCGCAGACATGGACGGCGGATGAGGTCACGGCTGCCTTCTGCCAGCCCGGCGGTGCCGCCATGCTGGCCGACCTTATTACTGCCGTCGCCAAGAACCTGAGACAAAGCCGTCAGGTCAACTTTGAAGTACGACAAATTGGTTTGCCCCGGGGTCGGGTAACACCGGGTGACAACCGTTTCCACCATTCCTATGCCATGTGGGCTCCGTTCAAACTCGACGAGCGCAAACCGGGCTCAGACAAGGTGTGGCGGGTGCAGGAGTTTTCAGGACTGCATCCAGCACATACTAATGTGGCTTCATCAGACAGGTGGAGAAAGGTTGTTGATGACCCCAAAGACGCTGACCTCATCATTATTGATGATGCCAACCTGGGCTTTCGCGAACATCCAGAGTACTGGCCTCAGGCGTTGAACAGTAGTACCGCCAGACCCTGGATTCTGGTCAAGATGGCTAAACCGGTGGCTCAAGGCAAACTATGGGACCATTTACTGAAAAATCATGCCGAGCGGCTTATGGTAGTAATGACGGTGGGTGATTTACGGAGCAGCCAGGTACAGATCAGTCGTCAGAACTCCTGGGAACGCACTGCCCAGGACCTTTTGTGGGAGCTTTTATACAATCCCCATGTGAACGCGCTGGCACGGTGTGCCTATGTTATCGTCGCTTTTGGCACTGCAGGCGCGATTCTTTGGTCACGAAATTCAAAATCCGTACCAGACGCAAGGCTGTTCTTTGACCCAGGTACGATGGAAGGCGAATGGGGGCCCTATCACCGGGGATACATGATTGGCTATAACTCCTGCCTCACGGTAGGCATTGCCCGAGAATTGATGTTGAATTCCACGCAGCCAGATATACCGGAGGGCATTCAGTCTGGCATCCGCGCCACGCGCTTTCTCCATGTTGAGGGATACGGGCAAGTCACCGCCGACCCAAAACAAATCTGCCTTGCTTTTCCAGTATCAAAAATAGCTGAAGAATTGTCAGAGGATGGCAAATGTCTGGCCACAGCTCTAATCAGGCATCCAGAACCGGCTTTGCCGACACCAGCGACTGGCGCCGCTCCCGCGGAGACAGCCCGTTTCTGGACAATCCTCGAAGACAAAAATCCAGATTCACTTGAGACCGTGGCCGAACAAATTGTACGCCAGGGTCTGGAATACGCCCTGCTTGAAGTGCCGATGGGGCGGTTTGGAAATCTGAAGACAGTTGACCGCAGGGAGATTGAGAGCCTCCACAACATCAGCAGCCTGGTGCGCGACTACTGCCAGCGTTACCGGCAGACACCCCTTTCCATCGCTGTGTTCGGTCCACCGGGCTCTGGCAAGTCTTTTGCCGTAAAAGAAGTAGCCAACTCGGTACTGCCGGGTGAAATTGAAGCGTTGAATTTTAATCTATCCCAGCTTGCTTCTCCCGAAGATTTGTTTGGTGCCTTCCATCAGGTCCGTGACAAGGCATTATCCGGGAAAATTCCACTCGTTTTCTGGGACGAATTTGATGCTCCCCTGCAGCATCAGCCACTTGGCTGGCTGCGTTATTTCCTGGCTCCGATGCAAGACGGTGAATTTCAAGAAGGGCAAATAACCCATCCAATTGGTCGCAGCATCTTTGTCTTTGCCGGCGGCACGAGCCACAACATGGAAGCCTTTGGGTCCAGTCTTGATGAGAAAGAGCGCCGCGTGGCAAAATTACCGGATTTTATAAGTCGGCTCAAAGGCTTTCTCAATATCCTCGGTCCCAACGTACAGGAAGGTGAGTACACCCAGGGGCGGGCCAAAGACGCTTATTACATTATCCGACGAGCTATCATCTTACGCTCAATCTTTGAACGTTTTACACCCCAGCTATTACACAATGAGGGAAACAAGAGAATCGTAAGCATTGACCAGGGAGTGCTGCGTGCCTTTTTGTTGACTAAAGAATATAGACACGGGGCTCGGTCTATAGAAGCAATTGTAGCTATGAGTCAACTAGCAGGTAAAGCGGACTTTGAACGTTCCAGCTTGCCTTCCGAAACACAACTGAATCTGCACGTGGATGGCCAGGACTTTTCTGCGTTGATGCAACGTATGGAGCCTGACGAAGACCTCCTGGGAAAGCTTGCCGAGGCGTTTCATGAGATATTCTGCGAGGAGTTGCGTGCCAAAGGCTGGACATATGGACCACTTACACAGGAAGACAAGAAGGAACATAGTTCGCTCAAACCTTATGCCGCTCTACCTGAAAACGAGAAGGAGCAGAATCGCAATAATGTCCGGGATATTCTCAATAAACTGGCGAGTGTAGGATATGTCATGCTGCCAGCCCGGGGGTCTGGGGCACCGGCCCAATTTCAAAGCGATGAAGTGGAGAAACTGGCAAAAATGGAACACGAACGCTGGATGCAACAAAAGCTCAATGAGAACTGGCGACACGCGGCGTCGACGGATAAAGAGAGGAAGCTACATAAAGACCTTATACCCTGGGATGAGCTTACCGAAGATGAAAGGGAAAAAGACCGCATATTGGTAATAGGCATCCCTGATATTCTTGCTAAAGCCGGATATACCATGGTCAAACTAAAAGAGTGATTCGGCTACAGCAAGTTGATGAGCTCCCGATAATCATGAGCAAGAGGATTTAGGAGTTCTGCCTATCGTACACTATGGTGGGCGGTACAGGGCTCGAACCTGTGACCTTCAGTGTGTAAAACTGACGC
>CAYTZI010000088.1:0-9017 GCA_964442335.1 uncultured Dehalococcoidaceae bacterium
GGTGAGGTACAAAATAGAAGCAGGGCGTTTAAGAGGGGCGTCAGCCCCTCTTCTTATATTCCCCCTCTCCTTCATCCTGCCTCGTAAGGAGAGGGGGTAAGGGGGTGAGGTAAGACCAAAAGCTAAATCGCGACAAATTCCCCTTGTTTCTCCGCTCTTTTCGGCGCATTATATATACGGCAACCATATACGGATTTGAATTAAGAAAAATCAAAAACAAATAAAAACAATTCCCACGCACGGACTGAACGTAAAAACCGGCCTGAAAAAAAGAAAAAACAAAAAAACAATTCCCACGAACGATTTGTTCGTGGGACTAAACAAAAAAATCGCGAAAATAAAAACAAAAAACAATTCAGACGGGGTAAAAAAACCGCGGCCTCACCGACCGCGATGGGTGCACGGCTCTATTAGCCTGTCTTCTTATGCATGTTCAGGTGAAGCCCGGATATCAAAGCCTTAACGGCCTCGGGGCAGAACTGCGTGCCGGAGCCCTTCTTCAGCTCCTTGATGGACTGCTCGATGGTCAGCGCCGGCCGGTAAGGCCGCTCGATGGTCATGGAATCGAAAGCGTTCGCCACCCCGATGAGGCGCGCCCCAAGGGGTATGTCCTCCCCCTTCAGCCCTGCAGGATATCCCTGGCCGTCGTACCTTTCATGGTGACACAGCACGAGCTCGGCAGCGCCTTCCAAGAACGGGATTTCATTCAGCAGTCTTGCCCCGATGGCAGGATGACTTTGCACCAGTCCCCACTCCGCCGGGGTCAGCGTATCGGATTTATTCAGTATCTTCGAATCAATGGCGATTTTACCCAGGTCATGCAGCATACTGGCATATTCCAGGGTCTCGATCTCCTCCGGCGTCAGCGAAAAGTAGGCGCTCGCCAGCAGTGTGTACTCTGTCACGCGCTGTGAATGCCCCTGTATATTCGGGTCTTTGGCTTCGATGGCGGATATCGTCGCATTGATGGCGCCTTTGAACGCCTCCAGAATGGTCTGGTGAAGTCTGGCGTTCTCTATGGCTTCTGCCGTTGTGGAAGCGACGGCGTTGACGACGTCCAGGTCCCTGTCCTCGAAATAGTTGCCGTCAACCTTGTTGAGCACCTCGATAACGCCGAGTATCCGGTGATGGACGATCAGCGGCGCACATACGAGCGATTTGGTGACGAAACCGGTGGTGGCATCTATGACTTTATGGAAATTGGCGCTTCTGGTGACGTCGTTGACTATCAGGGGTTTACCCGTGCGGGCGACCTGCCCGGCGATACCGTACTGGCTGTTCAGCTTTACGTGCTTCAGGACCTTGCTTACCGGGCCCGATGCCGCCTCGAAGTACAGCTCCTGGTCGTTGTCCCTGAAGAGTAGTATCGAAGCCGCTTCTACGCCCAGCACCGTCTGCGCCATTTTGAGGACCTGTTCCAGCATCTGTGTCAAACGCGGCACCGGCCTGACTTTCTTGTTTACCTCGTAAATAAGCTCCGACACCGCTTTGCCGGCCCCTTCGAAGTGTCCCAGCAAGGCCGTGGTAGATTTTAGTGAATCCTGGTCCATTTCCATCTAGTGCTCCTTACTCTTGTCGGATATGGATACCTTATATAATCGCTGGCGATAGATTTTTTATATCCTCGCTACCGATTCCAGGTTATGGAATAGACTCTGCTGCTTTTCGCTCAGCCTTATGAATTCGTCCCTCACCACCCAGACCATCTCGTTATCACCCACGCCGCGTATGGAAATATACTTGGGCACAAAGGCACGCAGTTCCTCGGCGGGCAGGTACTCTCTAACAGGAAAACCACGGTGCGGGAAACAAAACGTGAGTGACTCCAGTTGGGAAAGCCTTGAGGCGTTATTGATACAATTTCCCACGAAATCCCTGCCATCCCCGATGGTAAAGACCTTACCGCGGGCCATGCCGCACCGCAGCAAAGACGGTGGTTTGTTCACCGCCCGGCTTACCCGGGGATAAAATATCCGCCGGTAATCTTTACAAACTCCGTAAAGCATCGTCACCAGTCGGCAAATCTGTTCATTATCCATGCGGTAAGTGTCCCAGACAAGCAGTACACCGTCCCCTAGAAACTTCACCAGTACGGGGAACTCGCCCCAGTATTCCTTACGATTGTTGAAAGTCTCCTCGCAGAGACCCTCACGTATGCTGTTGAAGAACCAGCCCAGGAAATCATTAAGAAACTTGGGGATAGCCAGGTACGAATCGGCCTGGCTGCAAAAAGCTGTGAAACCGGTAAGGTCGAGCACGGCGGCAACGGCCTCTTTCTCTCTGCAGGGCACGCTCATGTCCCCGAGATTTAGCATAGAAGGGCTAAACCTTCGGACGATTTCGTTATCGATAACCCTTCTAATTCTCGTTTGACTGTTTATCACCGGGGCAACGGGTCGCCTGGAGATAACGCGACGTACCAGTACTCTTTTCATGATCATATCAAAGCCTTTATCAGCTTTCGATTATAGTACGCCCGTCATGATAAACAAAACATAAAATTCATCGTTACCCTTCTAAATATAATGTTAAAAAAAATATTAACACCATGCATCACCAGTTACGTGTTGTTGTAACGAAAATGAAAAAAGGTGGAGAGAGGTATTGACAAAACAGGTGTAACGTGATAATATTAATATACGGAAATAGGTTTCCGTATTCCGCTTTTAGGAAAGAGGATGAAAAAGGTATACTTAAAAGAGTCCGCCTGCATCGCCTGTAAACTTTGCGAAGTCTACTGCCGGCTCCAAAGATCAAGTTCCGGCGACCTCGTTAAAGCTTTTAAAAAGGAATCCCCGCGACCGCTACCCGGGGTCCGCGTGGACGAGTTCGGCGCTCTTTCGCTATCGGTACGCTGCCAGCATTGTGAAGACGCCCCCTGTGTCCGCGCCTGCCTCACCGGTGCTCTGTCCCGAGATCCGCTAACCGGTATTGTAACTGTTGACGAGGAACGTTGTATTGGCTGCGGGACCTGCATCCTGGTCTGCCCGCTGGGAGTGCCGCAGCTCGATAATACACGGAAAAAGATGGTTAAATGTGACCTCTGCCAGGGAGAAGAAATACCCGCGTGCGTCGCCAACTGCCCCAATGAGGCACTGGTCTACGCGGAGACGAACGATATTCAGCTGGAACAGGCGGTACTGAAATGACCGTAATCACTAAAACCGAATACTTAATCATCGGCAACTCGGTCGGCGGTATCGGCGCGGCAGAAGCTATCCGAGGAGCGGATAAGGAGGGATTGATCACCATCGTCTCCGATGAACCCTACTCTGTTTATTCGCGCCCGCTTATTTCCGATTACCTCGCCAACCCGGGCACAATCGAGAAGATGCTTTACCGTAAGCCGGATTTTTACCAGGAAAACAGCATCCAGACGGTTCTTGGAGAAAGAGTGCTAAAGATAGACTCTGAAAAGCACACGGTCACCCTTTCCTGCGGGCAGGAAATACACTGGAGAAAACTGCTGCTTGCTACCGGCGGCGCGCCAATTATCCCGTCTACTCCCGGTGTCGACCTGGCGGGAGTCTTCACGTTTAACAAACTCGACGATGCCAAGGCAATAGACGGTTTTTTGAAAGACCGCAACCAGGTGAAAGCGGTGGTCATCGGGGGCGGACTGATAGGCGTCAGCGTCACCGAGGCACTGGTGAAGCGGGGCGTCTACGTGACCGTTTTGGAGATGAAGGACCGGATTCTTAACACTATCCTGGATGAAGAAGCATCGGCGATGGAAGCGCGGACTCTTGAACAAAACGGCGTCGGCATTATCACCGGGCATACCGCCGCAAGAATCAGCTCTCATGTAAGGGGAGAGGTCAGCGGCGTTACCCTGGACGACGGCCGGACGCTGGACTGTGAGATGGTGGTTATCGCCATCGGCGTGCGGCCGCGCCTGGAGCTTGCTAAAGAGGCCGGAATCATAACAAACCGCGGCATCGTGGTCGACCGCTTTATGATGACGTCCGCGCCCGATATCTACGCCTGCGGCGACGCTGCCGAGGCTTACGACTTCGTCCTCGGGGAAGACCGGCCCACACCCGTATGGCCCAACGCGTACGAAGGGGGGAGGGTGGCCGGTCTCAACATGGCCGGCGTCCCCACCGAATACCGTGGCGGGACGGCCCTGAATGCCCTGAAATACTTCGGCATCAATATCGTCTCGGCGGGAATGGTCGCTTCACCTGACGCCGGTACCGAGATGCTGACCTTTAAGCGCAACGGAATCTACCGGAAGGCAGTAATCAAAAACGGTAAGCTGTCCGGCTTTATCTTCGCCGGCGACATCGGCAAATCCGGCATACTTTACAACCTGATGAAGGACGGAATTGACGTCACCGATTTTAAAGAAAGGCTGGTCGCCGATGATTTTGGCCTGGCTTCTCTTCCCGAGGCAATCTGGCGGGAGCGCCTGCCCGCTCCGGCCGCAGGCTCCGTGATAATATCCGGAGCGCCGGAAAAGCCGGAAGAAGCCTTCATCGGGGACTAGCTCAGGGACTAAAGGAACTCCCATGGAAAATCTGATTCAATTGAACAACACTCATAATGACGACAAGGTAATCGACGCCTGCTCTATATTCGGGGCGATGGATAAGGCGGGACGCCGGTTCTCGGGGGAAGGCGTCATTAAAGCTATCGCCAACATGCACGACCGCGGCAACGGCCTGGGCGGCGGTTTTGCCGTCTACGGGCTTTACCCGGAGCATTGCCAGGAGTACGCCTTCCATATCATGTACCTGAGCCATGAAGGCAAACAGGCCACGGAAGATTTCCTGCGACACCACTTCAATATCGTCTGGCAGGAAGAAGTGCCGACACGCAAGGTAGCGGCAATCAAGAATCCCCCGATGGTCTACCGCTATTTCGTGGAGCTGGCGCCCATATTCACCAAAGGCCAGCCGGAAGAGGACTACGAGGACTACATCGTGGACAGAGTCATGGAGATAAACACGGGACTGAAAGACAGCTTCGTGTTCTCCAGCGGCAAAAACATGGCCGTCTTTAAAGGCGTGGGATATCCGGAAGAAATCGCGGAGCACTTCCGCCTTGAAGAGTACCACGGCTATCTCTGGACGGCGCACGGTCGCTTCCCGACCAATACGTCGGCATGGTGGGGCGGGGCGCACCCTTTCTCGATACTGGACTGGACGGTGGTGCATAACGGCGAGATTTCCTCCTACGGGATAAACCGCCGCTACCTGGAGCAGTTCGGCTACCACTGCACCATGCAGACGGACACGGAGGTCATCGCTTACGCGGTCGACCTGCTGATACGGCGGCACGGGCTGCCGCTGGAAATCGCCGCTAAAGTGCTGGCGGCGCCTTTCTGGGACGATATCGGGCGCATGCCGGAAAGCGAACAAAAGCTCACGCAGGCGCTGCGGCAGGTCTACGGTAGCCTGCTTCTAAACGGGCCTTTCGCCGTTATCATCGCCCGCGGCGGAGAGATGATAGGGCTAACCGACCGCATCCGGCTGCGGCCGCTGACCGCCGGCGAAAAGGGCGACATGCTTTATCTCTCCTCGGAGGAGTCCGCCATACGCCTGGTCGCCCCGGAGCTTGACAGCGTGTGGTCGCCCGAGGGCGGACAGCCGGTCATCGCCCGGTTGAAAGAGAAAGCGGCGACGGGGGTGAACTAAGATGAAAACATACATCGCGCCAAAATTTAAGGTAATCAGGGACAAAGACCGCTGCATACAGTGCCAGGTCTGCGTGAACCAGTGCAGCTTCGAGACGCACTACTATGACGCCGAGGACGACGAGGTGAGGAGCCGCGAAGAGAACTGCGTCGGCTGCCAGCGGTGCGCCATGTTCTGCCCGACCAAAGCGCTGAACATCGTCTATAATCCGCCGGAGTACCGGGGGAACTATAACTGGCGACCGGAAGTCATCGAGGACATCGCCAAGCAGGCGGAGACCGGCGGCGTGCTGCTCACCGGCATGGGCGACGACAAACAGCAGCGCATCTACTGGGACCACATTGTGCTCAACGCCAGCCAGGTGACCAACCCGTCCATCGACCCCCTGCGGGAGCCGATGGAACTGGCGACCTACCTGGGACGCAAGCCCGAACAGCTCGAAGTGGAGCCGGGGACGCTTCAACTTAAAACGAAGCTCACGCCGCAGATAAAGCTGGAGGTGCCGGTGATGTTCGCCGCGATGTCCTACGGGGCGGTTAGCCTTAACGTGCAGGAATCACTGGCACGCGCCGCCGCCGAGATGGGCACATTCTGGAACACCGGCGAGGGAGGACTGCACCCGAGTCTCTACAAATACGGCAAGAACACGATAGTCCAGGTGGCTTCCGGACGGTTCGGCGTGCACGCCGATTACCTCGACGCCGCAAGCGTGGTCGAGATAAAGATAGGGCAGGGCGCCAAGCCGGGCATCGGCGGCCACCTGCCCGGGGAGAAGGTCAGCGCGGACGTATCGCTGACGCGCATGATTCCCGAAGGCACCGACGCCATTTCGCCGGCGCCGCAGCACGATATCTACTCAATCGAAGACCTGTCGCAGCTAATCTACGCCCTTAAAGAGGCGACAAACTATACGAAACCGATATCGGTGAAGATAGCCGCCGTCCATAACGCCGCCGCCATCGCCAGCGGCATCGTGCGGGGCGGGGCGGACATCATCGTCATCGACGGGCTGCGGGGGGCGACCGGCGCCGCGCCCAAGGTCATCAGGGACAACGTCGGCATACCCATCGAGCTAGCTTTAGCCTCGGTAGACAGCAGGCTCAGGCAGGAAGGCATACGGCACCAGGCCTCGCTGGTGGTATCGGGCGGCATCCGCAACAGCGGCGACGTCGCCAAGGCGATTGCGCTCGGGGCGGACGCCGTCTATATCGGCACGGCGGCCCTGATATCGCTGGGCTGCCGGGTCTGCCAGCAGTGCCATACCGGCAAGTGCGCCTGGGGCATCTGCACCACGGACCTGCGCCTGAGCAAGAGAATCAATCCGGACATCGGGGCGAGGCGGGCGGCCAATCTCCTGCGCGCCTGGAGCCTCGAGCTCAAAGATATATTAGGCGGACTGGGCGTCAACGCGCTGGAGAGCCTGAGGGGGAACCGGCTTCACCTGCGCGGCGTGGGCCTGTCCGATACCGAGCTGGATATACTGGGAATAAGAATGGCAGGGAGGTAACCATCATGCCTGAGACATTAAGCAAAAGAGCAATCGACATAGATGCAAACGGCGTTTATTACCGCGACCTCAACGCACGGCTGAGGTCTCTGGTGGAGGAAGGGACGGAGAAAATCAGTCTGCGTAATGTGTACGGGCAGAGATATATCGGAACGGACATCAATAAGCCGGTGGAAATCGAGATAACCGGCACGCCGGGCAACGACCTGGGGGCGTTCATGAACGGACCGAGAGTAGTGGTGCACGGGAACGCCCAGGACGGCTGCGGCAACACCATGAACGACGGCACGATAATCGTGCATGGACGCGCCGGGGACACGGTGGGGCTTTCGGCGCGGGGCGGCAGGATATACATCAAGGGGGACGTCGGCTACCGGGCGGGCATCCACATGAAGGAATACAAAGAAAAGAAGCCGGTCATCGTCATCGGCGGGACGGCCCAGGACTTCCTCGGCGAGTACATGTCCGGGGGCGTATTAGTCGTGCTGGGGCTGGACCTGGGGGAGGGTAAAAGCTTCCGTACCAAATATGTCGGCACGGGCATGCACGGCGGCGTAATATACCTGCGGGGCGACATACCCAGATGGCAGCTCGGCAAAGAGGTGGGCGTGGCTGAAGTAACAGGTGCCGACTATGATACGCTGAGCCGGTATATAGTTGAGTTCGCCGCCGAATTCGGCTATGATGCAGACGGGATACTCGACCACGGATTTATCAAGCTGTTCCCCCGCTGGCTGCGGCCTTACGGAAGGCTTTACGCCTATTAGACCAGGCATGGTGGTCATATGAGACGCGCGCTGATAATCGCCAGGAATGCCGAAAGCAAAGCCGGGCTCCGGAGAGACCTCACGGGGCGCAGCCTTACATGCACGTGCGTCTCTTACAACAACGGCGTCCGGGAAGCCATAGCCAGCGCCAGGCCCGATGTCCTACTCTTCGAGCTGGACGGACAGCAGCCGGAAACGCCAGAAATCATCAGGAAGATTAAGCAGGACGCGAACCTGCCGGCGATAGCGCTCGTCCCGGAGGAGCTGCTGGAGAGTAAGGACTTCAACTGCGACGCCGACGATTTTGTTGCTTTTCCCTACGACGCCAGGGAGCTGGCGATAAGAATCAGGAGAATCGCCCGCAAGACCGGGGACAAAGAGAGCGGCGCGCAGATAAAGTGCGACGGCCTGACGATTGACCCCGTGACCTGCGAGGTAACGGTCAACGGGGCGCCGGTGGAGCTGACGTTCAAAGAGTACGAGCTGCTCAAGCTGCTGGCGGGGAACCGGGGGAGGGTCTTTACGCGGGAAGCCCTGCTCGACAAGATATGGGGGTACGACTACTTCGGCGGGGACCGGACGGTGGACGTGCACATCCGGAGGCTGCGCTCAAAGATAGAGGACGCCGAGCACAGCTATATAGAGACAGTGCGGAACATCGGGTACCGGTTCATCAAAGGATAAACCGGCTTCCTTTTTGCATCCACGTTTGATTTGTTTTTTGTTTTTATTTTCGCGATTTTTTTGTTGAGTCCCACGAACGATTTGTTCGTGGGAATTGTTTTTTTGTTTTTCCGGGATTTTTAGCTTCAGCCGAAGCTGATTTGTTTTTTATTGTTTTTCGAAACAAATATTCAGTTTTTAAGTTGCTTTTGCGGTGGAACAGCCCAGTTAATTATAAGGGAGGCGGGGGAGAATGGAAAGGGGATTTTGTCGCGGTTTTGTGGCTTTACCGGGTGAGAGGTTATACCTCACCCCCTAGCCCCCTCTCCAGACAGGGACATTAATTTACAGGTATTAAGAAAACATGTCTGGAGAGGGGGGAATAAAAGAAGAGGGGCTGACGCCCCTCTTAAACGCCCTGCTTCTATTTTGTACCTCACC